>NZ_WAIE01000005.1 GCF_008830225.1 Pseudodesulfovibrio senegalensis | reverse complement strand
GTAGGTCGTTGCCAAGGCTTTATTTCAAAAGGCCCTGTCCAATACGGACAGGGCCTTTTTTGCGTTTGGTGCAATGGGCAAGCAGGGGGGCGGGGCTTTACCAGAATCCATCTTGTTATTCCATGCAGAGTACCGGCCCGATACGCTCCATGGCCCAGTCAATATCCTCTCGGCCAATGACCAGCGGTGGTGCAAAACGAATGACATGTTCATGCGTTTCCTTGCAGAGAAGGCCTTTGTGCATCAGGGCCTCGCAAAAACGCCGAGCTCCGCCTGCAGACGGCTTCAGTTCCACACCGATCATCAGCCCTTTGCCACGGACTTCCGCTATATGAGGACTGTGCACGGCGTTGAGTTTCTGCATGAAGTAATTGCCCATAGTCGCGGCATTTTCCACCAGATTCTCTTCCGTGAGGACTTTGAGGGCTTCACGGGCTACGGCGCAGGCCAGCGGGTTGCCGCCGAAGGTACTTCCATGTTCCCCGGGCATGAATACACCCAACACTTCCGCATTGGAAAGTACCGCGGAAATCGGATAGAAACCGCCGGAAAGGGCTTTTCCCACCAACGTAACATCGGCTTCGATTCCATCGTGTTCCTCGGCAAAGAGTTTTCCAGTCCGGCCGAGTCCTGTTTGTATTTCATCGAGGATCAAGATTACGTTGTGTTGGGTGCACAATTCCCGACAACGTTGCAAGTAGCCGTCCGGCGGGATAATGACACCGCCTTCTCCTTGGATGGGCTCTACAAGGAATCCGACCGTATTCGGTGTGATTGCGGCCTCGAGCGCATCGGCATCACCGAACGGTATGGATTTGAATCCCGGAGTAAAAGGACCGAATCCTTCCTTGTATTGTTCTTCGGTACTGAAGCCCACGATGGTTATGGTCCGGCCATGGAAGTTGTTGTTGCATACGATGATCTCCGCAGAATCCAGGGCAACCTTTTTGTTGGTGTAGCCCCATTTGCGAACAGCTTTGATGACGGTTTCCACGGCCTCGGCGCCACTGTTCATGGGCAGGACCATGTGAGAGCGCGTCAGTGAACATATTTCTTCATAGAAGGGGCCCAGCTGATTGTTGCGAAACGCTCGTGAAGTGAGGGTGAGGCGGGAAGCCTGCTCCGTAAGGGCCTTTTGAATGCGGGGATGGCAGTGCCCCTGGTTGATGGCTGAGTATGCGGAGAGACAATCCATGTACTTGTTTCCCTCAACGTCCCATACCCATATGCCGTTTCCTTTCGAAATAACCACGTCTAACGGATGGTAGTTTCTGGCCCCGTACTTGTCTTCGGTCTTGATGAAGTGCCGTGTGTCCATGGAATGTCCTTGTGTGATTGAGGTTAAATTCCTACCACTTTGCTGCACTGTTAACAGTTTCACCAAGTATCCTCCACCCCAAAAAAAAGAAAGGTGAAGACGTTTGCCCTCACCTTTCTTTTTGAAAAGTCGTTTTTTGCTATTTCTTGTTGGTTTTTCTTTTGGTCCACAGTTTCATTTCTTTCATTTTTTTGCGGCGTTCGCGTTGCAGGGATTTGCACACCAATGGGAAGTTTTTCTTGTAGCCGAATTTTTCGCGATATTCTGCTGGGGTAAGGTCGTGACTGGCAAGATGTTTTTTTGTCAGGATTTTAAATGATTTTCCGCAGACACAACATATGATGGATTTTTCCCTGATGGCTTTTTGTGGTTCGCAGGCCATTTTTTCTTCGGCTTCAAGAGAATCGCCTTCAGCGATTGCCTGTATGCCTGCGGAAAGCTTTTGTACCATGGAAGTGATCTCTTCTTCCGTCATGGTGCGCACGCTTGCCTGTGCCTTTACAATTTCAAGAGCTTGTTTCAGATACTCTTCCATGTGTACACTCCAGAGTTTATGTATTCATAAAAAATTTTTACGACTGTAATGTTATTCTTTATCATATGTAAAAAAATGCGTCCAGACAATAGCAACGTGAAAGCGGTCTCTGTACATAATTATAACATGCACCGATCCGTTGGCATATACGGCCACAAATGGAATGTGCACGGACATTTTCGATGCTTTATGTTGTATCGTGAGCTTTTCTTCTTTTTTGTCCAGGGCTTGATTCCTTTGCGGCCCTGGAGTAGGTTTTGGCTCAGCTGTTTGGTAATATTGGGAGATTTATGAGAGCGGAGGTTCAATGAATACCGAAAAGACAAATCTTCATCTTGTTGAAGATGTTTCTGAGCAGGAAGATGTTGTCGCAGAGAAAGCTGCCCAGGAGCGTACCGGCCGGGATATGAGTCGAGTCGCAATGATCGTTTCCTTGCTGTCTGTTGTGTTGCTGGCCATTTTCTTTTTTGGGTTGAATCGGAATATCGCCGGGGTTGCCGACGAGGTCAAAGCCTTGCGCACGCTGAAATCTGATGTTCAGGTCTTGGGCAGTCGCGTTGATAGTCTGGAGGAGATTCCAGTGCATATGCAGTATGGAATGGTGAGCGAGATGGAAACGCAATCAGTTTTGCTTTCGCGTCAGGTGACTGACCCTGAACAGATGGAGCGGTTGCAGAAAGTGCGCGCTCTTTTGAACGAATTCAAGAGTGTGCTGGTGAAAAAGTAGTTTCTATCCATTTTTCTGTTAAGGGGTACGGTTGTCCGTGCCCTTTTTTTGTGCTCTTGGTTGTTCATTAGTTGGTCAAAAAAGGCTTGACAAAAAAATATATTAAGATATTTTGTTCAGTAGATGAGCAATAGAGTGGTGTAGGTATGCAACGACAGTCCAAGTATATGAGTTTGCGAGAAGTGGGGAGGAGGTTGGATATACCTCCCTCTACAATAGTGTATTATAAGGATAAATTTCAGAGATTTATTCCGTCGTCAGGAGGTGAGGGGCGGCGCCGACGCTACCCTATGGAGGCTCTTGAAATATTCAGGAGGATACGTGAGATGTTTGGAGAGAATTGGACAGTTGAACAAATTGAAAATGAATTAGCACTTAAATTCAGTGGCTTGGTCAATAATGATCAACGTGATCAACGGTTGACTAATGTTGCTGGGGCTTCATCTTCCGGATTGGAGGCTGTCTTGGCCAAAATATCCGACGCCCTTGATGACCAGGGGTTGTTTCGGAGTGAAATCCGTTCTTTGCGAGATGAGGTTCGAGGGTTGCGTGACGAGTATGCCGATATGAAGCAGAGCATGTCCTCCCGTGTCAGCGAACTCGAATTGCGTCTCAAGGATGCCGTGGCAGCCAACGAGCGGTTGGAGAGAATTGTTCGAGGTGAGCGTTCCGGCGGGATTGCCTTTCCTGACAGCGAGTATCTTGAGCGGCCATTGGTCATTCGTGCAAATGGAGAATATCTCGGGGTTCAGGGGACTGGTTCCAAGCATTTTTCACTCAAGGATTTTGTGACCCTTATAGAGCGAAGCGCTTCCGGTGCGCGAGTGGTTGATACGTCCTGGCAGTATACATCGGGAAACTGGGTGTTGGTTGTCAAATTGGATGACTCGGGCCGGGCAGTACAGCAGGATATCGTTTTGGTGACGGCACAGACAGTCACGCCGAGCGGGAACACTGTTACCGAGATTGTGCGGTTGAATATCGATGGTGTGGATGCCCCTGATTCTTTGCTGCTGAGTCTGTTTCGCCAGGTGCGTACCGTGTTTGGCGGTTGATAACTGATTTTTTTTGTTTAAGTATTCTCTAGAAAAAATCTTGATCTATTGTTCGAGTTGGGCTATGTGAAATTTGTTGTTTGATACCCGGTGGCCCACGCCCGTCCTACGGAGGGAGGATTCAGGATCATGCCTCAGGTCGCTGCGCGCATATCGCAAGACCACGAAAAGTGGTTGAAGGAATTTTTCAAGACCAAGAGTGCCGGTGCGGAATTTATTCTGCCCTGGGCTGTTGATGTTTTTTTCAAATCCATCCGCAATGTGTCTTCCGAATTCTCCGTTGCCGAATTGAAGACATTGCTGGAGTCCCACCGGGATGTAAAACTTTTGCCCAACCAGTCCAAGCAGGCGTATCTGATGTTGCGTGTCGAGGAGGCCTGCGACGAGAAGAACGTTCATATCCAGCACGGGGCGAGCAAGAGCAATCTTGAAGTCAAGCTTCGTCGCCTGAGTGATCTGCAGGCCACGGCCCTGATGATTTGGGCCACGGCATACTGGACAAGCAAGTCCTGGAACGATGTTTCCGTGGATGACTATGTCAAGCTTTCCTGTGCTTGATAGTTCACTCTGATGCCGTTTTCCTTGCCGGTTACGGCTCTTTCCTTTATTGTTTCCCTCTTTTGAGGAATTTGTAATTGCCGTAGTGTTGCGGCTGCACTTCTGTATGATCGGGAAACCTGTTCATGAAACGATTGCCAGGCATTCTTACCATTGCTGGCTCTGATTCCGGCGGCGGTGCCGGGATTCAGGCCGATCTCAAGACCATAACCATGCTCGGTGCGTACGGCGCAAGCGTTGTCACAGCGCTGACAGCGCAGAACACGTGCGCTGTCACCGGGATTCACGCGCCTTCCCCGGAGTTTGTCGCACGCCAGATGGAAACCGTTCTCAAGGATATATCCGTGGACGCGGCCAAGACTGGTATGCTCTTTTCTGCGGAAATAATTGAAGCCGTTTCCGGTTTTCTGCCGGGAAAGGCGTTCCCTCTTGTGGTTGACCCTGTGTGTGTTGCCCAAAGTGGGGGCAAGTTACTCAAGCCCGAGGCTGTTGAAGCCATGGTTCGGCATGTCTTTCCCCATGCGGATTTGCTGACGCCCAATATACCCGAGGCGGAGTTGTTTGCGTCCATGCAAATCGAAAATCAGGAAGATATTGCCAGGGCCGCGGAAAAGTTGCTGGCCATGGGCCCCGGGGCCGTGTTGATCAAGGGCGGGCATATGGAATCGGTCACGGCAACGGACTGGTTTGTTGAAAAGGGCCATAAGCCCATTCCATTGATTCAGCCCCGTGTGGAGACAAAGAACAATCATGGAACCGGGTGTACCCTTTCCGCTGCCATTGCCACAGGGTTGGGGCAGGGGTTGGAAATGGCCAAGGCTATCCGTAATGCGCAGCGGTACCTGAATCTTGCGCTTCGGGCCGGATTTGATGTGGGACAGGGGAGCGGTCCTCCAAACCACCTTGCTCCCATGTTCAAGGAGCGGGCCAAGAAGGACACGTTGGAACGTTTGGACCGGGCAGGGAGGCGGCTTATGTCCATGTCCGGGTTCAGTTCCCTGGTCCCTGAGGTTCGTATGAATCTTGCCCTTGCGGTCCCTTTTGCCGACGATGAAAACGATGTGGCCGCCTTTACCGGCGGAATCGTGAGTACCCGGCGTGGCGACGTTACCATTGCGGGTTACCCGTGTTTTGGCGCCTCTGTTCATGTGGCCAAAGGGCTGGTGGCCGCTCGGAGGGTTGCCCCGGCAGTGAGCGCCATGATTAATTTGCGTCAGGATAAGGATGTGGTTGAGGCTTTGGAGCGTGCCGGTGTCCCTGTGGCCTGGGTGGACGGCGAGAAGTGTCCTCCGTATGTGGCCGTTGCGGATGGAGCCTGGGAGGAGTGGGCCGTGTACGACGCCATGCAGTCGTATGAGGCTCCTGAGGCTGTCCGGGCGGTTTGCGATCGGGGAGGTCCCGGCAGGGAACCCTTGGTACGGCTTTTGGCCGAGGATTGCGCAGACCTTATGGCGCGGCTGTGTGCTCTGATTGATTGCAGTGGCTCTCGAAACGGCTGTTGACCCTTGCAGGACATGGCTTGAGGCCTGAAAAGGTTGACAGTCGTTCAAATGCTTGCTTAATAAGCACGTTCTTTTGCGGGCGTGGTGGAATTGGTAAACACGCCAGATTTAGGATCTGGTGCCTCGCGGCTTGGGGGTTCGAGTCCCTCCGCCCGCACCATTAGGAAAGAGGAAATCAAAGCGCCTTGGCGGGCGTTCCAGGAGGATATGTCAATGGAATATAAAGTAGAAGAAATTTCCCCGGTCAAACGTCAGGTGAACATCACCGTCCCTGCGGAGGAGGCCGAGGCTGCCGTTTCCGCGACCGTGGCCCTGTACAAGATGCGTACGAACATCAAAGGTTTCCGTCCGGGCAAAGCCCCCGCGAGCATCATCGAATCCCAGAATCGCAACCAGATCTACAACGAGGCCACCACGGATCTCGTCAACATGCAGATCAACCAGATTATGGGTGAGCTGGCCATGGCGCCTCTTTCCCGCATTGATGTGGACGCTGATCTCATTGAGCGCGGCAAGGATTTCACCTACTCCATTTCGTTTGAAGTGGCACCGAAGTTCGACCTGCCCGAATACAAGGGCTTGGCCGTGGAGATGGAAAAGGCCGAGGTCAAGGATGAAGAACTGGCCGAAGTCGAGAAGCGCATGTTGGAAAATGCCGCTGAAGTGAAGGTCATTGAGGATGTTCGCTGTCCCGTGGACGGTGAAGTCGTTTCCGTGAGCTTTGCCGCCTACAAGGATGGCCAGGTTGTTGACGGCATCAAGGCTGAGAATTTCGATCTGGTTCTGGGCCAGGAGCAGGCTCTTCCCGAGTTTGAGGATCTGGTCAAGACCATGACCACGGGTGAGGACGGTGAAAAGGAAATCACCTTCCCTGAAGATTTCATCAATACCAGCCTTGCCGGGCAGACCGTGGTCATGAAGGTCAAGCTGCATGCCATCAAGGAGCGCGTGATTCCCGAACTGACCGATGAAGTGGCCAAGAAGGCTGGCGGATTCGAGTCCGTTGAGCAGATGCGCCAGGTCATCAGCGATTCCTATATGAACTCCCGTCAGGAACTGAACAAGTCCAATGCCCAGAAGGTTTTGCTCAAGGACCTGCTGGACAGCGTGGAGTTCCCGCTGCCTCCGTCCATGGTGGAGGATCGCATCGAGCGCCTGACCCGAGATCTGGAGTACAAGCTGGATCGTCAGGGCAAGAGTTTTGCGGCCACGGGCAAGACCGAGGAACAGATTCGTGAAGAATTCCGTTCCGAGGCCGAGGAAACTGTCAAGAGCGAGATCCTGTTGCAGTCTATTGCCATGGAAGAGGGCATGGACGTCGAGCCCCAGGAGATCGATCAGTTCCTGTCTCGCATTGCAATGCAGTCCAAGACGCCTTTGCATGAGCTCAAGAAGTATTATGAAGACAACAACCTGATCATGCCGCTCAAGGATCGCATCCTGGCCGATAAGGCCATGGAGTTGGTCTGGGACAGCGCTGATGTGAAGGAAGTCGCAGCTGCCGGCGAAACCAAGAAAGCCGCCAAGAAGACCGCTGCCAAAAAGGCTCCGGCCAAGAAGGCCGCAGACAAGGACGCCAAGAAGCCTGCCGCCAAGAAGACCGCTGCCAAAAAGGCCCCGGCCAAGAAGGCTGCCCCCAAGAAAGCCGCGGACAAGGACGCCAAAAAGCCTGCGGCCAAGAAAGCCCCGGCCAAAAAAGCTCCGGCAAAAAAAGCCGCTGCAAAAAAGGCTGACGATAAATAGTATCGTTCCTACGTAGATTCAAGGCGGTCTGTCATTTGGCGGACCGCCTTTTGTATTGGGCTTGACTCTGCTGAATTAAGGATTATCCCTTATTCCTCAAGAACTTTCCCTTGTTTTGGCGGGGGAAATGCTCCATACTGGCAATGGGCCGCAAAGGGATTCCCGGTCTTTCCGGGTGATATTCTTTTTCCGGACGTTCATGTTTCGGACGGTTTCGGCCCTGTAACCACATCTAGCAACTGTAAGGAGATACGGATGACCGCTATCCCCATGGTCATTGAAACGACCGGGCGCAGCGAACGCGCGTATGACATTTATTCAAGACTGCTCAAAGATAGGATCATTCTTCTTGGCAGTGCCATTGATGATCACATTTCGAGTCTGATTTGCGCCCAGCTGCTTTTTCTGGAGTCCGAGGACCCGGAAAAGGAAATTTACATGTATATCAATTCTCCGGGTGGTGTGGTCACTGCCGGTCTGGCCATATACGACACCATGCAGTACATATCCGCCCCCGTAGCCACCTTGTGCCTCGGACAGGCGGCCAGCATGGGCGCCTTGCTGCTCGCGGCAGGCGAGGCTGGAATGCGGTATGCCTTGCCGCACAGCAGGATCATGATTCACCAGCCGCTGGGTGGCACGCAGGGGCAGGCCACGGACATAAGCATCCATGCCAAGGAAATCCTGCGCCAGCGTGAAGCACTGAATAATATACTGGTCAAGCATACCGGGCAGAAGGTATCCAAGATAGAGAAAGATACGGAACGCGATTTCTTCATGGGATCGAAAGAGGCCGTGAAGTATGGCATCGTGGACAAGGTCATGGAGTCCAGAGACGATGTCGTGGACAAGGATTAAGGGTTGAAAAAGTATGTCCAATGAAAAGACGTTGACTTCGGAATTGTGCTGTTCTTTCTGCGGAAAGAAACAGGCGGAAGTGCAGCGCCTCATAGCCGGACCGGATGTGTACATCTGTGACGAATGCGTAGGCCTGTGCAACGACATAATGGCGCAGGAGACCGTGAACGAGGAGTTCGAGGACGGCCGCCTGTTGCCACCGGAAGAAATCAAGGCTCTGCTTGACGAGTATGTCATCGGCCAGGAACATCCCAAGAAGATTCTTTCCGTGGCCGTGTATACGCACTACAAGCGTATTTTCTACTCGCAGGCAAGCAGCGGACAGGACGATGTGGAGATCGACAAGAGCAATATCTTGCTCGTCGGCCCCACCGGATCGGGCAAGACCCTGTTGGCCCAGACTCTGGCCCGGGTGCTCAAGGTGCCGTTTGCCATTGCGGACGCCACTACGCTGACCGAGGCCGGATACGTGGGCGAGGATGTGGAGAACATTCTCGTGCAGTTGCTGCAGAATGCGGACTACGACATTGATTCGGCCTGCCGTGGTATTATCTACATCGATGAGATCGACAAGATCGCCCGCAAAGGGGACAGCCCGTCCATCACACGCGACGTTTCGGGTGAAGGCGTTCAGCAGGCCCTGCTCAAGATCATCGAGGGCACGGAAGCGAGCATTCCTCCCAAGGGGGGGCGCAAGCATCCGCAGCAGGAATTCATCCGCATGGATACTTCGAATATCCTGTTCATTCTCGGCGGTGCGTTCATTGGTCTGGATCAGATTGTCCAGCAGCGCATGCAGGGATCGGGAATGGGCTTTGCTGCCAAGGTCGAGACCAAGAAGGATTGTCAGATGAGCCATTTGTTGACGCAATCCGAGCCCAACGACCTCATCAAGTTCGGCCTGATTCCTGAATTCGTGGGCCGTATCCCGGTCATGACCGCCCTTGAGGAGTTGACCGAGGACGACCTCGTGCGCATCCTTCAGGAGCCCAAGAATGCTCTTGTCGCACAGTACGAAAAGCTTTTCGAGCTGGACAAGGTCCAATTGCGTTTCACCGAGAATGCGTTGCGCTCCATCGCCAAAAAGGCCATCGAGCGCAAGACTGGTGCGCGTGGACTTCGCAATGTCCTTGAAACCATCATGCTCGACATAATGTACAAGCTGCCTTCCATGGAAAACGTGAAGGAGTGCGTGGTCAATACAGCTGTTGTCGAAAAGGGCATGGAGCCTTTGCTCATATATCATCAGGAAATAAAGAGCGCCTAGTGTCAGTAATCAGAGGGCCCGGCGCATGCCGGGTCCTTTTTTTATCTGCCGGGTTTGACAACACCGCCAGCGGTATTACTTAATTTGAACCATTTCGGTTCGCCTGCGGCGGACACCGAATTCACGCTAACACGGGAGGAACTTTATGCCGACCTTTGGTTTTGACGGCAAAAATTCTCCGGATCATATCGAACTTCCCATGATGTCCCTGCGGGAAGTTGTCATGTTTCCACGGTCCATTGCCCCCTTGTTTGTTGGCCGGGAGGCCTCCATCAAGGCCATTGAGACGGCCATTGCGGACTATGACAAGCATATATTCTTGGTTACCCAGATGAATCCGGAAAAGGAACGTCCTGAAGCGGACGATCTTTTCCAGTACGGAACTGTCAGCAAGATTTTGCAGATGTTGCGGCTTCCCGATGGAACCATCAAGGTTCTTTTTGAGGGACTGTACAGGGCCAAATGGGAAAAAGGCGCCAAGGGGTTCGGTTATGAGCTGGGCGAGGATGAATATCCGCGCGCAACAGTGACACGGCTTGACGAGGGCGATGAAGAAACCCCGGAAGGGGCTGCCCTGATTCGCTCTGTGCAGGAAGCCCTTGAGGAATTTGGCAAGGTCAACAAGAAGTTGGCTCCCGAAGCCGTTTTGGCCATGTCCTCGCTCAAGAAACCGGGGCAGCTTGCTGATTCGGTCATGCCGCATCTCAAGGTTGAATTTCGGCGCAAGCAGGAAATTCTTGAGATGTTCGACCCGGTGGAGCGGCTGGAAAAGGTCTACGAGCTTCTGCTTGGTGAAATCGAGATCGTATCGGTCGAGAAACGCATCAAGGGTCGCGTCAAGGACCAGATGGAAAAGAACCAGCGCGAGTACTATCTCAACGAGCAGATGAAGGCCATCAGCAAGGAGATGGGGCGCGAGGATGATCCTGCCTCCGAGGCTCATGAGTTGGAGGAACAACTCGAAGCCAAGGAAATGTCCGAAGAGCACAAGGATCGGGTCAGGAAAGAGATCAAGAAGATGCGTCAGACCCCGCCGAGTTCCGCGGAGTATACGGTCGTACGCAATTACATCGACTGGATTCTCGACCTTCCCTGGGGCGTGATCAAGCCTACGGATACCAGTATTGAAAAGGCCAGGAAGGTGCTCGACGAAGACCATTACGGACTGGAAAAACCCAAAGAGCGCATTCTTGAATATATGGCCGTGGAAAGTCTTGTGGACAAGCTGCGCGGTCCTATCTTGTGTCTTGTCGGCCCTCCGGGCGTGGGTAAGACCTCCATTGCGCGTTCCATAGCACGCGCCATGGATCGGGAATTTGTACGCCTTTCGTTGGGCGGCGTGCGTGATGAGGCCGAAATTCGCGGCCACCGCAGAACCTATGTGGGCGCAATGCCCGGCAAGATCGTCCAGTCTCT
This sequence comes from Pseudodesulfovibrio senegalensis, assembly GCF_008830225.1. Taxonomy (NCBI): domain Bacteria; kingdom Pseudomonadati; phylum Thermodesulfobacteriota; class Desulfovibrionia; order Desulfovibrionales; family Desulfovibrionaceae; genus Pseudodesulfovibrio; species Pseudodesulfovibrio senegalensis. The sequence goes on along the minus strand of NZ_WAIE01000005.1, from coordinate 193,296 downwards.
CAAGCGTTGCGAATTCAACAACCCGGTCATGTGTCTGGACGAAGTGGACAAGATGAGCGCGGATTTCCGAGGCGATCCTTCCTCGGCTCTGCTTGAGGTGTTGGACCCGGAACAGAACTATGCGTTTGCCGATCACTATCTGGATCTGGATTATGATCTTTCCAAGATATTCTTCATCACCACGGCCAACTCGCTGCAGTCCATCCCGTTGCCGTTGCAGGACCGTATGGAAATCATCCGGCTGCCCGGTTATCTTGAAACCGAAAAGCTGAAAATTGCCCGCAATTTCCTGCTGCCCAAGCAGTTGGAAATGCATGGGCTCAACGATGCCAACCTGAATCTTTCGGACAATGCGATCATGGATATTGTCCGTTATTATACCAAAGAAGCCGGTGTCAGAAGCCTTGAACGCGAACTGGCTGCCATCTGCCGCAAGTCCGCTATGAAGATCGTGGAACAGGACGATCGTGAAAAGGCTGTGACCGTGAGCAAACAGAGCCTGAACAGTTTTCTTGGCGTGCCGCAGTATCGCTACGGCGAACGCGAGGAACAGGCGCTTGTGGGAGTCAGCACCGGACTTGCCTGGACCCAGATGGGCGGCGAGTTGCTGATGGTCGAGGTTGCGCTCATGCCCGGCAAGGGCAAGGTGCAGATCACCGGCAAGCTCGGGGACGTCATGCAGGAGTCGGCCCGGGCTGCCATGTCCTACATCCGCTCCCGTTCGGATCATTTCGGCCTGCGTCCCGATTTCCATCAGGAAGTGGACATCCATGTGCATGTTCCCGAAGGAGCCACGCCCAAGGACGGCCCCAGTGCGGGCATCACGTTGGCCTCGGCCATCACGTCGGCATTGCTCAATGTGCCTGTGCGCAATGATCTGGCCATGACTGGTGAGATAACCCTGCGCGGCAGGGTGTTGCCCATTGGCGGTCTCAGGGAAAAGTTGCTTGCGGCGCATCGCGGCCTGATCAAGACCGTACTGATTCCTCAGGACAACAAGAAGGATCTGAAGGAAGTGCCGAACGCCATCCTCAAGGATTTGGAGATTATTCCCGTTGGCACCATGGATCAGGTTTTGGAGCATGCTCTGGATTGCAGTGGCGGGGAAAAACTGTTCTGCGGCAGGAACAACGTGGCCCCGGTGGCCAACGGTTTGCTCAAGGACGAATACCGCAAGCAGGCCCATCAATAGGGTGGACGACAAGCCAAACAAAAGGCCGGACGGCAATGCGCTGTCCGGCCTTTTGTATTTGGTGCCGTCTTAGATTTTCATGTCTTTGAGTATCTGTGACGAAATCGATGTTATCGAAATATCAATGGTGTTGTTGGCAAAAGCTCCGAGGACCTGTCCCATTGCGCCTCCTTGGGTAACGCTGCAGTTTTTCGGAAGCGATATCGCGGACAGTTGAACCTGTTTCAGATATTCGGATTCGGCAAAAAGCGTTTTTTTCTTTTTTTCTTCGTCTTTGTCTTGGGTCGGCATTTTGTCCAGAACCTGGGAGTTGGACTGGGACATTTTCATGCCGGTCAGGTTTTCAATTTCTTTTTCGATCCTGCGAATATTGGATTTTTGTTCCCGTGTGGGAGGCGTGTCCGCTGAAGCCAACATCTGCGTGAGCATGTCCTTCAGTTGTTCGAGCTTTTCTTTTTCCTCTTCGCTCAATTCCTTTTGGACAGGCAGGGAGTTGATGGTTTCCTGCTTTTTTTCTTCTTCTGTCTTTTCCGGCCCCTGAACGCCGTATCCGTTCTTGTCGAAATTCCATGAAAGTCCGCGTGCCATGCGCAGCGGGAGATTATTGGAAGTTGTGCCGATATCGTTCATTATCGTTTGCCTCCGGGAAAAATAGTCCATCGTATATCGCAAGCAAAAAACAGGCCGGGAATATTGTTCCGGGATGGGCGGTCGCGCATGAAAAAAGGCCGGGATGACAGCGTCATCCCGGCCTTTCGGAGCTTGTTCGGTTTATTGCAGCTTTGAAGTGATGTTGTTTTTGATCCAGTGTGCGTCCCACCATTCTATGGGTTGGACCGGCGTGCCGGAGAGGATGACTCCGTAGTGCAGGTGGTCTCCTCCCGCAAGGCCGGATGTGCCGGTACGGCCGATTATCTGGCCTTTGGATACATTGTCGTTCTGGGCGACTGCAATGCTGCTCAAATGTGCATAGAGCGTTTGAAGGCCCAGGCCGTGGTCGATAATCACGCAGTTGCCGTAGATTCCATGGAAGTCTGCAAAAACGACGATTCCTTCATTGGCCGCTGGAACCTTGGCCTGTCGAATGCTGGCGAGGTCTATGCCGAGATGTGTCTGGTGGTCGACCTTTTTGCCCTTGTAATAATAGTCGCGTTGATCGGCGAACCTGGCGCGGTTGGCCGCGTTGGGGAGGCGGACGAATGCTCCTTTCCAGAGTATTTCATCAGCCGTATCCAGTCCCAGTTGAACCAGCTGGGCGCGGTTCATGGTCCGAACCTTGTTGTTGATGGTCAGGTACTGTTCAAGCGGACTGCCGTTGCCGATGTCATAGCGGCTGAACTCCGGGACCGTGCGTTCCATGAATGCGTCGGACAGGTTGATGCGGTCCGCACGGAAATGGCGCGCATTGGCGTGGTAGGGAAAACCGCGGGAGGCGGTATTGCCTGCCTTGTCCGCAACAGTGATCAAAGGCTTGAACGCGGCGGGGGGAGTATCCCAGGGCATGGCGAAAAGACAGTAGTATACGTTCTTGTCGCCTTCGGCGGCCTGTCGATAGGCCGGGAAAAAGCGTTTGCCTACCTGTATGCCGGCCTTTTCCACATTCTCTGAGAGAGCAAAGGCCACGAGCCCCGAGCCACCCTGATTGATGTTTGTCGTATGGGTCATCACGTAGATTTTGGGCGGCTTGCTGTCCAGTGTGAAGCTTTTGGAAATACTGCTTTTACCAGCTCTGCCGAAAGGATACAGGGAATTATCCCGGGAGGAAACCCGGATGGTGAAGGGACCGTCGGGGATCACGCCTTTTTTGAGGGTGAAGTTTTCCTGGACTTCCTGAGTGGTCCTTGATGGCTTTTGCGAAAAGATCGGGATGGTGTTGTTGCCGCTGATGAGAACGGCTTCAACGTTTTTGATGCCGGAAAACGAGTCTTGCACCGTAACGGTGAATTTTGTGGCAAGGCCGACGGTTTCGGATTCGGGCTGAATGGTGATGGCTGGCGGTGTGGTGTCACGGAAGAGCATGAAGCAGCCGACGCCCATCACGGCCAGCACCAGAACGCTGATGATTATACTGAATGGAAATGATTTCTTTTCTTTTTTCATGCGCAGGCATTCCTTGTTGGTCGTGTTGATTTGTCTAGAGAATTTCTACACTGATATGGAATGATGCACAAGGACGGAAGCGCGCCCGAACGGGAGCGCTTTGAAGGTGGGAGGAAAGCTGTTCAGTCGTTTTCGTTCAGGGCTTCCATGAGATTGATGGTCAATTTGAGGAAGTCCGCCTCTGTCAGAATTCCCACAAGTTCGCTGCCTTCCAGGACCGGCATGCAGCCGAACTTGTTGTTCAGCAGGGTCTCGGCAGCTTCGCGGATGGAATCGTCCGGCGCCAGCGTTGCTGTCTGGGTGGACATTATTTCCCGCAAAGGGATTCCGGCATCAATTTCCCGCTGGGTTTCCTGATCCAGATCCGCGAGTTGGGATATGGTTGCCGAAAGCATGTCTCGGTGGGAGGTCAGGCCCACGTAGTTTCCCTGCATGTCCACAATGGGTACATGGCGAATTCTGTAACGGTCCATGAGTTCGCGGGCGTCAAATAGGGAGTCGTTTTCTTTGAGCGATTGTACCGGGGTGGACATCCAATCCTTGACCTTGAACATGGGCTTTCTCCTCAAATGATTTCCGATGATATATAATTGGACAATCGTATCGGCATGTCAAGAACGACCCGGTATTGGCGGACCGTGCGATTCGGTTGACTTGGCGACGTTTTTCTGGTCTGCATCTGCAAACATATTGCAGGGTAGGGAGTTTTGATGGTCGATCCCAAGCGATTGCGGGATAAAATGGTTCGGGAACAGCTGGAGCGGAGAGGGATTCGGGACGAACGCGTCCTGAACGCCATGCGCATATTGCCGCGGCACCTCTTTGTGCAGGACGCTCTTGCGGCCAAGGCATATACGGATGCTCCACTGCCCATAGGCGAGGGGCAGACCATTTCGCAGCCCTACGTTGTTGCCCTTATGTCCGAGGCTCTGGAGCTGCAGCCCGGAATGAAGGTGCTCGAAATCGGCACCGGCTCCGGGTATCAGGCCGCGGTTCTGGCTGAAATGGGAGCCGAGGTCTATACGGTGGAGCGCATTCGCAAGCTGTTTTTTGCTGCACGCAAGCGCTTTGTGGATATGCGCATGTTCAGTGTCAAGCTCAAGTTGGACGATGGAACCATGGGATGGAAGGACGAGGCTCCGTTTGACCGGATTATCGTTACGGCCGGAGGGCCGGAAGTCCCCGGACCTCTGGTGGACCAGTTGTCCGATGATGGGCGGTTGATCATCCCCGTGGGTGGGACGCGTCGTTCCCAGAGGCTGGTCGTGGTTACAAAGCAGGGCGGTGTGGTTTCGGAGTCGGATATGGGGGGAGTGACGTTCGTCGATCTGGTCGGCACCCATGGCTGGGAAAACGCACGTACTGGAGAATAGATTGCCGCGTTCCACGTTGTCCATACGAAGCGCCTGGGCGCAAAGTCCCGGCCCGAAAGATGCCGCAAGTGCAGCAAGACTTTCCCTGAAAGGGTTTGGCATGGGTGTTGCCGACATCATCCCCGGTGTTTCAGGCGGTACCATTGCCTTCATAACCGGAATCTATGACCAGTTGGTTGACGCGATCCGTTCCGTCGATATGAACGGGGGCCGCAAATTGATCGGATTGGACATTGCCGGTTTCATTGAGCACGTTCATTGCCGTTTTTTATTTTTTTTGCTCATGGGAATCGGGGTTGCCATCGTAAGCATGGCCCGGGTCATGAATCATCTCATGACCGCATATCCCGTTCCCGTGTGGTCTCTCTTTTTCGGCCTGATAGCCGCTTCCTCCATTGTGGTCGGTCGCAAGGTTGAGCGTTTTACCGCAGCCAATGCCGCATTTTGTCTTGTCGGGCTTGCCGCCGGGTTTTCGCTGGTGGGCATGATTCCCGTACATACCCCGGAAACATTGTGGTTCCTGTTTCTCTGCGGGGCCATAGCCATATGTGCCATGATTCTGCCCGGCATAAGCGGTGCATTCATACTGCTCATGCTCGGCAAGTATGAATTTGTAACGGCTGCGCTCAAGAATCCCTTTGTGTGGAGCAACCTTGAAGTCATTCTCGTATTTCTTGGTGGGGCCTGCATAGGCATTGTTGTCTTTTCCCGGCTGCTGCATTATCTTCTGAGCCGTTGGCATGGTGCGACGGTCAGCGTGCTGACCGGGCTCATGCTTGGCGCCATGCGAAAAGTGTGGCCATGGAAAGAAGTTCTCGAGTCCGTCATGGTCAGGGGCAAGGAGCACGTACTGCGTGCGCAGAATGTGCTTCCCGACCTGAACGGAGATTTGTGGGCAGCGCTGGCCTTGATGGCCTTCGGAGCCGCTGTCGTCTTTTTTTTGGATCGCGTTTCACGTCATTCGTGAAACTGTCGCATGCCAACTAACGTCTAAAGGACATGAAGGTGATACCGTGAGTTCCAATTGTTCCTCCTGCTCCAGCGGGGGCGGTAGCGATAAACACACCGATGCCAAGCTCAAGATTCAGGATGAGTTGATCTCGTCCACTCTTGCGGGCATCGGGCACAAGATATTCGTCATGAGCGGCAAGGGCGGCGTGGGCAAGAGTTCCGTTACCGTGAACCTCGCGGCAGCCCTTGCTTCGCGCGGCTTCAAGGTGGGGATTCTCGACGTGGATATTCATGGCCCCAGCGTGCCGACGCTGCTCGGCATTCATGGCATCCTTGATGTTGATCGCGGCTCCCTGATGATGCCCAAGCAGTACAGTGAAAATCTGTCGGTGCTCTCCATGGAGTCGTTGCTCAAGGATCCGGATCAGGCCGTACTCTGGCGCGGTCCCATGAAGACTTCGGCCATCCGTCAGTTCATTTCCGACGTGCAATGGGGCGAGCTGGATTTTCTGCTTGTGGATTCTCCCCCGGGCACCGGCGATGAGCCCATGACCGTTCTGAAGACCATTCCCGATGCCTTGTGCGTGGTTGTGACCACCCCGCAGGAAGTCTCTCTGTCCGATGTGCGCAAGTCCATCAACTTCCTCCAGTACGCCAACGCCAACATCCTCGGCGTTGTGGAGAACATGAGCGGTCTTGTGTGCCCGCACTGTCACAAGTCCATAGATCTTTTCAAGAAGGGTGGTGGACGCGATCTTGCCGACAAGTACGGTCTGGAGTTTCTGGGCGAGATTCCCCTTGATCCGGCCACGGTCATTGCCGGCGACATGGGAACACCCGTGGTGCTTCTCGATGAAGAGTCCTTTGCAAAGGATGCGTTTCTCAAATTGAGCGACAAGGTTGCCGAAGCTGCGCACAGCAGTCTCGAGGCGGCGGCCACAACGCACGGCTAGGTTATTATGAAACGGGAAATATTGAATTTACCCAATACGTTGACGTTAACGCGCATATTTGCTGCTCCCATCATCGTGGGGCTGTTGTACCTTGAACTGTTTCTGCACTGGCGTTTTGGCTCCTATCTGGCCGCCATCGTTTTCATGCTGGCTTCGGCCACGGATATGTTCGACGGCATGATCGCCCGGCAGCAGAATCTCATTACCAATCTGGGGAAATTCCTCGATCCGCTTGCGGACAAGCTGCTCATCTGTTCCGTACTGATCATGTTGGTTCGTATGGGCGCGGAGTGGCGCGTTCCCGCGTGGGTGGTCATCATCATTGTGGCCCGTGAGATCGTGGTTACCGGAATGCGTGCCATTGCCGCGGAAAAGGGCGACGTCATTGCCGCAGATCGTTTCGGCAAGCTCAAGACCATTGTGCAGAGTCTTTGCCTTGCTCCCCTGCTGTGGCATTATCCGCTGTTTGGTATCAGCATGGCGCTGGTGGGACAGGTGCTTTTGTACGTGGCCCTGTTGCTCACGGTTTTCTCCGGGGGAAATTATCTGTACAATTTCTACAAAAATTGGTTAATGAATGAGGAATGTTGAAGCGACGGAGTGAGTCATGACCCAAAGCGGCGCCGCTAGCCATATGGTTCGCATTGCGAACTGCCTCCAGACCATACTGGAACTTGAGCCCGAGCTTGAGAAGCTTGAGCTGGGCAGTTCTTTGCTTGACGAATTTGCGGTGCTGAAGTCGTTTCTTGAAAAATTGGATAAGGTGGAAGTGAGCGAAGAGGACGTGTGCCGTATTGAGCAGGCCACAGCCAATTTCCTTGAAGAATTGAAGGGGCCTTTGGCTGGCGGCGATGGTGAAGACGGCCCGGGCCGGCGACTGCAGTGAGAGGTCCGATGATAGGAAAGCGCGTTCTGTTGGCTTTGCTGATCCTTATCAATCTTTTTTTGTTTTGTCGGTTGATCTGGAGCGGACAGGGGTTGTTCGCTTATCTGGAACTTAAGGATCGTCATGAGGTTCTGCAACGGCAGATCGAAGACCTGGACGCCAGAAGCCTTGACTTGAGCAAGGAGATCATTCGACTGAAAAGCGACAGGGCCTATCAGGAAAAAATCATTCGCGACCGGATGAATTTCGTAAAAAAAGACGAGATTCTTTATCTTTTCCCGGAAAACGGTGACGCAAGCATTGGAGATGAAGTGGATGGACAAGAAAATTGAGTGGTATCAGGAGGTCTTGTCCCTTGAACCCGGCTCGAAGGTTTTCTTCCCGCTGGCTCAATTGTTTGTGGACACCGGGCATTTGGAAGACGCCGTTGTCACGCTTGTGCAGGGGCTGGACAGACATCCCGACTTTCTCGAGGCGAGAATGCTTCTGGTGCAGGTCCTGTCGGACCTCGGACGGGAGAATGAAGTCCATGATCATCTTGAACGCGTTGTCGCGCCGCTTTCCTCATATCCTGCCTTCTGGCGGGCGTGGGCCAAGAGCCTGCCTGAAGACAGGCGTGACGTAGCCGTTTTTTTGATGCTGGTAGCCTCCAATCTCTCCGGCGAGGAGATCGGCTGGACCGATGTCGTCTTTGAGGGCATGTCCTCGCTTTCGGATAGGCTTGTGGGAGAACCGCTTCCGGCTCCGAGCAAGGCCGCGTCCCGACCGGCTCCGCTGCGCGTGTTGGCCCGGGATGCCTTTGGTCAGGAAAATGAGCAGGGCGCAGATTCTGCCGGAGCTGTGGATGGCAAATCCGGAAACCTGCGAACACGCACGATGGCCGATCTTCTTGCCTCGCAGGGAGATGTGTCAGGTGCAATTGCCATATATGAAGAATTGTTGAAAAGTCGTCCGGTCGAGGAACATCCCATTTTGCAGGGACGGCTCGACGAATTGCGTGGTCATGCGACAGAAGCCCCTGAATCTTCCGAATCGGAAGACCCGTTCGGGGTTCATGCCAAGAACCGGCTTATCGGAACGCTGGAAACGTTGGCTGCCCGTTTTGAGGCCCGGGTCCGGTCCTGACATCCGTTTTTATGATAACTCACAGTCGCGTTTTTTGCGGCTGATATAGGATTTGATAGTACATGACACGGTTTTTTTCTTTGCTGTTGCTTCTTGTTCTGCTGACCGGGTGTCATACCTGGACCCGGACCGGCCGCTACATCAAGAGTCAGTGGGAGCCGGTTCGCGAGTATGTAGACCCTGAGGCGGAGATAGATACGGATGCGTACAGGCTTGATGACCCCAATTTTGAGAAATTGGCTCGTCTTATTACACCTGTGGACGCGCCCCTTCTGCAATTGACTCGGTTCATCGCCGACCGGGATACGGTGCCTGATGACGAGTGGTTCAGCCTGCTCATGGCCCGTTTCCCCTGGCTGGATCGCGCTTTTTACACGGATGCTGAAGGTAACATTTTGGACCAGCGTCCGGCCGTTCCCCTTAAACGGTTCAGCAAACCACTGGTTTTTATCGGTCAATGGCGAAAGATTTTTCTTGAAACCGTGGCGGATTACCCGGAACTGGGCCCCGAACTGTATGTGGGAACACCATATTTCGAGGATACGGATTTCAAGGGGCTGATTGTGGCCGGTTTTGACCCCCGAACAGTGATTCGCTTCAGCCCGAACCCTGAGGAATTGATCATAATTCATCCTGGCGGCGGCGTATGGAACTCTGGTGCTGAGGTGGATGAGGCCGGAATTCTTGACCAGCCGTGGGAAGAATTGCTGGAAGACGACGTCACTGGACAGGTCAAGGTGGGCGATACCTACTATACTTGGCTTGCACGGTTTATCGGCGAAGACGAATACGTATACGCCACCAAGAGCGTTGACCCCGATTACTAGCAGGAACCGTATGGTTCCCTTGCGTCGTGAGCACGGCGTGATTGCCCAAGGAGAAGGCGTTGCCACAACAAGTTACGGTTACCGAACACATCATCCTGCACCAGAACATGGTGCCAAAGGCCACCGGTCAATTCACCCGGTTGTTCAATGAAATCGTCCTTTCCGCGAAAATCATTTCACGTCAGGTCAACAAGGCCGGCCTTGTTGACGTTCTTGGTTTTACCGGAGACACCAACGTGCAGGGCGAAGAGGTCAAAAAACTGGACGAGTACGCCAACCGGATTCTCATCCATCGTTTGGCCCGGTCCGGTGTCCTCTGTGCCATGGCCTCCGAAGAAAATGCCGATATCATCGAAATTCCTCACGGCCTGCCCCAGGGCGGCTACATTATCATTTTTGATCCTTTGGACGGGTCTTCCAACATTGACGTGAACGTCAACATCGGAACCATTTTTTCCATTTATCGCCGGGTGAGCCCGTCGTCGGAACCACTCATGACTTCGGACGTTCTCCAGCCGGGCGTTGAGCAGGTGGCTGCCGGATACATCCTGTACGGTTCGTCCACCATGCTCGTGTTTACCACGGGAACCGGTGTCCACGGCTTTACGCTGGACCCGGGGGTGGGAGAATTCCTTTTGTCTCATCCCAATATCCGCATTCCCGAGCAGGGCAAAATATACTCCGTCAACGAGGGCTACTCCCAGTATTGGGATGAGCCCACGCGGGAAGTGGTCAATTATTTCAAGTCGTCGGAGAATAATCATAAAAAGCCGTACAGCGCCCGTTACATCGGGTCGCTGGTCGCTGATTTTCATCGCAACCTTTTGTATGGCGGAATTTTCCTGTATCCGGCAGACCTGCGGGACCCCAAAAAACCAGCTGGCAAACTGCGTCTTTTGTGCGAGGCCAACCCTATGGCCATGCTCGTGGAGCAGGCCGGCGGCATGGCCATCGACGGCCATAAACGCATTTTGGAGATAGATCCCGATCATCTGCATCAGCGCGTTCCCCTGTTCATCGGTTCACGTGATGACGTGAAAAAGGTGCAGCAGATCTATGCAAAATATAATTCGCCCGGTCTCTGATGCTGTGTCTTGGTATTGAAACTTCCTGCGATGAAACAGCCGTCGCTCTTGTTCGTGACGGTCGCCTTGTGGGGCAGAAGCTAGCCACGCAAATTGATGTGCACGCAGTCTTTGGCGGCGTGGTTCCTGAGATAGCCTCCCGTGAGCATTTGCGCGTGCTGCCCACCCTGTTTCGCGAGCTTATGGAAGAGAGCGGCCATGCGCCTGAAGATATTGATGCCGTGGCTGTTGCCCGTGGCCCGGGGTTGCTTGGAGCACTGCTCATCGGCGTGAGTTTTGCCAAGGCGTTGAGCTTGTCCTGCAATGCCCGTCTCGTCGGGGTCAATCATCTCTGGGCACACCTGCTTGCCCCTGGCTTGGAGCGTTCTCTGCCGTTTCCGGCCTTGGGGTTGCTCGTTTCAGGAGGGCATACACATACCTATCGCATCGATTCGCCCGTGGAGTTCGAGCTGTTGGGCAAGACTCTGGATGACGCGGCAGGTGAAGCCTTTGATAAGGTCGCCAAGACATTGAATTTCCCATATCCCGGGGGAAAGCACGTGGATGAATTGGCCCAAGAGACCGAACCGGACAGAAAACTTTTTCCACGAGCGTTCATCGACAATCCCAGCCTTGATTTCAGTTTCAGCGGGTTGAAGACGGCCGTAGCGGTCCACGTGCAGAAACATCCCGAGGTCGTGTTGCCCCGCATGGACGATGTTGATGGAGCATCGGCTTTGGGCGCGCTTTTACCGGATGCCCGTGAGCATGTTGCGCGGATTTGCGCTTCCTTCAACTGGAGTGTTGCGGATACGTTGCGCATCAAAGTGGAGCGGGCATTGAAAAAAACGGGTCACATGAAGGGCCTGGTGGTTGCAGGGGGAGTCGCAGCAAACACCATGATCCGTGAAACCATGGCCGATTTGGCGCAGCGATATGGACTCGATTTGGTTTTGCCCGGTCCAGCCCTTTGCACGGATAACGCCTCCATGATAGCCTACTCTGGTTGGCTTATGGCCGAATTGGGGTTGCAGCATGATCTGAATCTCGAGGCCGTGCCGAGAGGACGGGTAGTGCCTATGGACTGGCATACTCGAAAAGCCGGTTGACAAATGCAGGTGTTCGCCTTGACAGTATGAATGGGCGACACTATTTTTAGTAACTTGGTTGATTGTAAGCGTTCGGACCGTCCTGTTGGGCGAAACACCGGATGCAGTGGCGGTTTGAACCGCCGAATCTTATTGCTACAAGGAGAATGCGCATGGCTACGCAAGTGACTGACAGCAACTTTGAAGCTGAAGTTTTGAATAGCGATATCCCCGTCTTGATTGATTTCTGGGCACCCTGGTGTGGCCCGTGTCGTGCCATGGGACCTGTCATTGACGAGCTTTCCGCAGAATACGAAGGCAAAGTGAAGATTCTCAAGATGAATGTGGACGAAAGTTCCGCTACTCCCGGGAAGTATGGCATCCGTGCCATCCCCACCCTGATTCTGTTTAAGGACGGAGAGGTCTTGGATCAAAGCACCGGCGCTGTGTCCAAGAGCAGCATCAAGGAAATGATCGAGAAGAAAGCTCTGTAAGATGAATACATACGACGCTGTTGTCATAGGGGGCGGGCCGGCAGGAATGACGGCTGCCCTTTATCTTTTGCGGGCCGGGGTCAAGGTGCTCATGATTGAAAAGATGGCCCCGGGCGGACAGGTCCTGATGACCGAGGAAATCGAGAATTATCCCGGTTTTCCGGAGCCGCTGAAAGGGTACGAGCTTGCCGACAAGCTCGCTGCCCATCTTGATCTGTATCCCCATGACAAGATCATGGATGAGGTCCGCGAGATTCGTGTGGGCAATCCCGTCCATGAGATTGAGGTGGGGGATCAGGTCGTGGGAGCCAAGAGCATTGTGCTTGCAACCGGTGCCCGCTATCGCAACCTCGGCATACCGGGGGAGCAACGTCTTGTGGGTCGCGGCGTATCGTACTGCGCTCTCTGCGACGGCAACTTCTTCAGGGATCGCACCGTCGCTGTTGTGGGCGGGGGCAATTCGGCCCTTGAGGAAGCCTTGTATCTGGCTCGCCTGGTCAAGAAGCTCTATCTCATCCATCGGCGCGATGATTTTCGGGGTGCGCTCTGTTATCAGGACAAATGTTTTACCAACGACAAGATTGAAATCCTGCGTAGCACGGTCGTTGATGAAATCGTGGGGGCGGAAGACGTTGAATCCCTCGCTTTGTCCAACACCAAGACCGGAGAGAAATCCAGCCTTGAAGTGGATGGAGTTTTCATCTTTGTCGGCTTCGAACCTGTGGTGAACTTTGTTCCCGGCGAGGTGGAGATGGAATCCAACGGAATCGTCACGGACGTGGAGATGCGGACCAATGTGCCCGGTATTTTTGCGGCCGGAGATATTCGTGCCAAATTGTGCCGACAGGTGGCCACTGCGGTAGGTGATGGAGCCACTGCAGCCACATCCGCGTTTGCATATCTGGAACAACTGTCCGAATAACGCTTGAGGTTGATTTGAGGCAATTTGCAGCAGCCATAGTGCTTTTTCTTGTGGTGGCCGGTGCATCCGGTTGCGGATTTATCGATTACTACTTTTTGCCGCCCCCGGAAGATACCGCTCAGGAACTCTGGGAAGCCGGCATGGATGCCATGAAGGACAAGGACTACCTGAATGCTCAGGATTACTTTGTTAAGCTCAAGGACAAGTTCCCGTTCAGCCCCTATTCCCTGAAAGGGGAAATAGCCCTTGCTGACGCTTACTACCTTGACAAAAAATATCTTGAAGCCCTTGATGCCTACAAGGAATTCGAGGCCATGCATCCTTCCAACGAGAATATACCCTATGTCCTGTTTCAGGTAGGGATGTCCAATTTCAACATGTTCAAGGGCATTGACCGCAGGCAGGACAACATCAAGGAAGGCTTGGAGTATTTCTACCGCGTGGAGCAGTCCTTTCCTGACTCCGAATATGCCGCACAGGCTCGCGACTACATTCTCAAGAGCCGTCGGATTCTGGCGGAGCACGAGTTGTACGTTGCCGACTTCTATTGGCGTACGGATAGATACGGCCCTGCGTGGAATCGCTACAAGTACGTCGTGGAGAACTTCGCGGACGTGCCGGACTTGCGGGACTACGCCCGGCGAAGAGCGGAATACGCCTACTTCGAATATCAGAAGACCTTGGCCGACGAAGAGCGCATGCGCATTCAGGAAAGCTGGTTGCTATGGCTCAAGAATTGGCTGTAACATTTTGAAAGGCGGCCCCGGAGGCCGCCTTTCACTTATGGACGGCTCATGAACGAATGCATCCCCTCCTGGGTTGAATCCCACCTTGTTGACGATGAACGTTTTGGCAGCGCGTACGCGGCTGTTGCCGACGAAAAACGTGCCATTCTCAAAACCCTGATTTCACGCCTGTGGGACTGGTCCTGCCCAGAGCGGTTCGTCGCGTCCTCACGTGAAAGAATCGGTAAGGACGGCTGGACCGCCGGAGAGGAGCGGAGCCCAGCCGACTGGACTGTTTTTGTCTGCGGGGCAGACCTTGATTCACCGGCCAGACTGCTGGCCGCCATAATTCCCGCCATAGCCGCGGGAGTGCGAGAAATTCTGGTGGTCCGTGACGAGCAATCACCATGGCCAGATTCGCTGTTGGTGGCCTTGGAATTGGCCGGCGTTGAATTGGTCGGCGAGATGCCGTGTGACCGGATGCAGCAACTTCTTTCCCATATGGCTGCAGGTTGCGGGCAGGGGCGGTTGGTGTTGCTCGGTGATGTTGATGCGGAAGTCGACGAAGCGTTGCGCCCCGTGTTTCTGCCTGCCCATGGTGACGGCGTTATCGTGGCCGGATCGGATGTTTTTCCGGATATTTCGCTGCTGCGTTTTGCGCATCCGTCATTGGCCTTGCGCGTATATGGTGATATGCCTGTGCCGGAGGACGACTCGGTTCAGCCGGGTCTGGGCCGTTGGCAGGATGATTGCGCTGCCGTGGCTTTTGTGGACAATTCCCATGTTCAGGAAGCTGCGGGATGTTTTCCCCTTGTTTTTGGTGTCGGCAGTGAATTTTGCTGGGTTTGGCCTTGGTTGCGTCCTGCGTTTTTCATCAATCATTGCGTGTGTTGGACAAACGGAGTGTAGATAGTGAGCAAAACAGGCAAACCTTCTCGACGTCATCTTGAGAATCTCAGGAATATCGGCATCATTGCGCATATCGATGCCGGCAAGACCACGCTTACAGAGCGGATTCTTTATTATTCCAAGAAGATCCATCGCATAGGAGAAGTGCACGACGGCACAGCCACCATGGACTACATGCCCGAGGAGCAGGAGCGGGGCATTACCATCACTTCTGCCGTGACCACCTGCCAATGGGACGGCCGGGTCATCAATATAATCGATACTCCCGGTCATGTTGATTTCACCATCGAGGTGGAACGTTCCCTGCGGGTGCTTGATGGTGCTGTTGGCGTATTTTGCGGCGTGAGCGGAGTGGAGCCTCAGTCGGAAACTGTTTGGCGCCAGAGCGAGCGCTACAACGTGCCCAAGATTGCCTTTGTCAACAAGCTGGACAGGCTCGGCGCGGATTACGAGGCAGTGCTTGCGTCCATGCGAACCAAGTTGGGAGCCAACGTCGTGGCCTTGCAGTATCCGGACGGGCAAGGGCAGGACATGCGCGGCGTTTTTGACCTCGTGGCCATGCAATGTTTTGTTTTTGATGCCGAATCCAAGGGAGAACAGTATCAGGTCCGTGAACTCACAACCGAGGAAGTCGAGCGATTGACTCCCTGGCGGGAACGGCTTGTGGAGGCCGCCGCCGACCAGGATGAGGAATTGCTTGGCCTGTATCTGGAAGGTGAGGATATCCCTCAGGAAAAATTGTGTGCTGCTATCCGGAAAGGCACGCTGCAGTTGCAGATTGTGCCGGTCCTGTGCGGTTCCGCCCTCAAGAATGTGGGCGTGCAACCCGTTATGGATGCCGTGTGCAGGTATCTTCCAAGCCCCCTGGATGTGCCGCCCGCTGTGGGAACTGACCCGCAGACCGGCGTGGAAAAATCTTTTTCCGTGAATGGGGCTGATCCTCTTTCCGCGTTGGTTTTCAAGGTTTCTCTCGATTCAGGGCGAAAGCTTGCGCTCATGCGGTTGTATTCAGGAGGCATTTCGGCCGGGGAGACCGTCTACAACCAGACTCAGGGCAAGGATGAGCGCGTGGCGCGTCTGTTTCGGTTGCACGCGGGCAGAAAGGAAAAACTGGATGCGGCCTATGCTGGCGATATCGTCGGTGCTGCGGGGATGAAATTTGCCCGGACAGGCGATACCCTGTGTCTCAAGGACAACCGGATCGTCCTTGAGGAGATTGATGATTACCGTCCGGTCATTTCCTTGGCCATGGAGCCTCGAAACAGTGAAGAGGCTGACAAGCTAGATGAAGTGCTGCAGAAATATCTTCTTGAGGACCCAACGCTTGAAGTGGGCACGGACGAGGATACCGGGCAGATTATCGTTTCGGGCATGGGTGAATTGCATCTTGAGGTCATTTGCGAGCGCCTCAAGCGCGAATACGGGCTGGAGCCCAGAACCGGCCGCCCACAGGTTGTTTATCAGGAAACCGTGGGCTGCAAGGCTTCGGCTCAAGGGGAATTTGCCCGGGAGTTGGGCGAAACCCTGCATTACGGGCAGGTCTCTCTGGAGGTGGAACCGGCACCGCGGGACTCCGGTCTCGACATCTCTTTTGCCGTGGACCCGGATGTGTGGCCCTCGGTATGGTTGGATGCCGTGAATGAGGGGATTACGGATGCCCTGCAAAGTGGCGTTGTTCGCGGCTACCCGGTGCAGGATGTTCGCGTTCGTGTGTTGGATCTGCAGAAACGGGAAGGGGAATCCAGTGAAGCCGGGTATCGCATGGCTGCTGCCATGGCTGTCCGCTCCGCTCTTGCAGAGGCTGAACCCAAGCTGCTCGAGCCCATCATGTGGGTCGAAATCGGTGTTCCTGAAGAACATGTCGGCGATGTTGTGGGTTTGTTGGGGGCAAAGGGTGCCAAGATTGAAGGAATGACTGACAAAGCCGGACAGAAGGTTGTTGAAGGCCTTGCGCCGCTGGGGAAATTGTTCGGTTTTTCAACGGAGCTTCGTTCTGCCACTCAGGGGCGGGCCGGATTTGTCATGAAGTTTTCCCGTTTCGACATTCTGGAGTAACCATGGGCGAGAGCAAAATGAATGACAGTGCAGCAGAGGGCGGCCTGTGGCTGCGTCTGAAGCGGAGCTCCCGTTACTGGTACCTTCGTGTCCTGCGTCAGAAGTCGACGCCCCGGGAATTGGCCTTTGCTCTGGCCCTCGGTGTTTTTATCGGAGCCATGCCGATTATTCCGTTTCAGTCCGTGGTGGTGATCGCCCTGGCTTTTGTGTTTCGGGTCAACAAGCTCGCTGCGTGGTTGGCAACCTGCTATTCAAATGCGTTCACCATGGCGCCGTTTTACTATTTTCTTTTTCTTGTCGGAGATTTTTTCTTGCCCTTTCAGGGGGTAACCTTCGACCCCTCTCGCTTGGAAATGGCTCAGCTCATCGATTCGGGCTGGCAACTGTTTTCCGTGATTTTTGCCGGCGGACTCATTGTCGGCATTCCGGCAACGTTGCTTACGTATTTTCTGTCTCATTTCATTATACGTCGCTACCGCGAGCGGCGAGCCATTCGTATTCTTCAAAAAAGGTCCTCTTCCAATTAGTCTAATTGCCTTTCTGCTTTTGTAATGCTCTTATTGAAATCCTTGGAGAATCTGAGTAACCAAAAAGAGCATCACAAGAAGCGATATTCTTTCGGTTTTGATGGTGAAAATGCCTGAGAGGGAAACAGCTATGTCTAATCGGTTTGTATATGTGCCTTTGTCCATTGCTTTTTTTGCAGTTTTTATATTTTCGGCTGCCCATTACTTTGGCGGAGGGACAGTACTGTATGCTGCGTTGGTGTGCATCCTCGTTGCGGGGATTGTCGGGGCTTGGCTGTCTGCCCGTTGGTTGCGGAATGTTCGGCTTTTGCTGGAAGACGGGGCCAATTTGCAGGATGTGAACCTTGTTTCAGATCTCCTGAAAGGGACCGGTTTTGAAAGTATTATAGAACCAATTCATTCCTACTATGAGAACAGGCTTGTTGAGGTCGGGTTTTATCGTGATGCGCTCAAGGTCCTGGGTAACCATGTTGTTGTCTGTGACCGGAATGGGAAGATCCTTCTTGCCACTGAGGCTGTTTTGGATTTGTTGGAAAAACCAGTCACTCAGGTCGTTGGTTTCACTGTTGGCCAGGCTTTTTACAACAAGCAGGGAGTATCCATCACCGGCAAGGTGTTGAAGTCCGGTAAACCGTATGACGCCGCGGTTGATCTTGAATTATGGATGGGCAAGACCGTACCCGTCCATATGTTTGTTCGTCCTGTCTTCAACGAGGCTGGGGAGGTATATGGCGTAGTAGCCTCTTTCCTCAGCATGGAAGAGGTGGTCAGGCAGCAGCGCGATATTGAGGCCCAGAAGCAGCAGATGGTTTCCGTGGGGGGCGAAATACGGACTCTGGCCGAACGGGTCGCCTCGGCATCCGAAGAGCTTTCGGCATCTGCCGATGAACAGGCACGTGGGGCGCAGAAGCAGAGCCATCAGACCGATACCGTGGCTACTGCCATGGAGGAAATGACAGCCACGGTCCTGGAAGTTGCGGGCAATGCCTCGGCAACGTCCCGGGCTGCGGACGAAGCGCGTGTTTCGGCGCAATCCGGTGTCGACATGGTTTCCAACGCCGTCGAAGCCATCAATGGGGTTTCCCACTCGGCCGGACAGTTGGCACAGGTGGTTGGTCAATTGGATTCGCAAGCCGAAGAGATTGGTCGTATAATAAGTGTCATCAATGACATAGCTGATCAGACCAACTTGCTTGCCCTGAACGCTGCCATTGAGGCGGCAAGGGCCGGTGAAGCTGGGCGAGGGTTTGCCGTGGTCGCCGACGAAGTGCGGAAACTCGCGGAAAAAACCATGACCGCGACCAAGGAAGTGGAAGAGGCTATTCATACCATCCAAGAACGATCTGCACACGCCATGGAGTCCATGGATCGTACCGAAAAGCAGGTCAACCAGAGTACGGATCTTTCCAATCAGGCCGGCGATGCCTTGCAGCAGATCATGGAGCGCATCGAGGATATGGTTTCCCGGGTGGCCCAGATAGCCACTGCCGCAGAAGAGCAGTCTGCCGCTGCCGAAGAAATCGGGAGCAGCGTTGAGGATATTGCCCTGGTTGCCCGTGAGGCTGACGAGGGAGCCGGGCAGGCTGCCTCTGCCACACGTGATCTTGCGGAGCTCGCACAGGAGTTGCTTTCCGTATCCATGAACTTTCAGGATGCCGAACAAGGAAGCGGCCCCTCTTTCCGTGAATCTGAAGGGGAAATGAAGGGGATTCTGCCCAAGTTGACCCAAGAGTTCGTCAAGAATCAATATGGCAGTGCCGTGTATGAATCCATGCAGAAGGTCATGGGTGATCCCGTGTTCCTGCCTGCCAGCGGGTATCCGGATGCGGTTTTGCAGCAGATGGCCGATTTTGTGGCAGAAGAAACGGGAAGTTCGTCGCGGGAGTTTTTTCTTGATCTTGGCCGATACACCGTCAAGGGTTTTTACAAGATGTATCGACGCTATTTCAAGGACGAAACGCTCAAGGAGTTTTATATGCGCATGAACGATGTGCATAGCCAACTCACCAAGGACGCCCCCGGAATCACGCCGCCGACGTTTACCTATGAGGACAAGGGGGATGAGCTGTTTATGAACTATCGTTCCCGACGCGGGCTGTTCGATTATTTCGAAGGCATTCTGTTGGGTGCTGCGGAGTTCAAGGGTGAACGTGTCGAGATTAAGGTCAAGCCGTTCGACCAGGAAACCGCCCGTGCGGAAATTCGTTTTGTCTCATAATTTTTATTTTTTTTTGAAAATAATAATAACCGGATGGTTGCGTATTCGACAGTATGGGGCTGTATGGTATGACTATCGGCTATCGTTTTGGTCCTGACCTGTTCCAGAGGGAAGCTTGGGGAGCGTTTGCATGTCAGATGATTTGAATCGGCAAATATTCAAGGAAGAGGCGTACGATCTTTTGAGCGAGCTTGAGGGCTCTTTGCTTGAGCTTGAAGACGCGCCCGAAGATATGGACCTCGTCAACCGAGTGTTCAGGGCCCTGCATACCATCAAGGGCTCCGGGTCCATGTTCGGATTCGAGGACATCGCCGAGTTTACCCATGAGGTTGAAACGGTTTTTGATATGGTCCGTTCGGAAGAGTTGGTCATTTCAACGGATCTTTTGAACCTTGCGTTCAAGGCTCGGGACCATATCCAGAAGATGCTCGACAACGCCGACTCCGAAGAAGTGGTGGACCCGGAAGGGATGTCTGCCATTCTGTTGGGGTTGCAACAGCTTTCCAGCGGGGAGGGGGATGAGGCAGCCGTTTCGGACGAGGGTGTCGGCGAAGGCGAAGTACACGAAGATGATGCCACTGCTTCCGAAGCGCCGGAAGACGATTCTGCGAAGCTTCCATTGAAGGATTTCTTGATTCATGTGGTGGTCAAGGATGAGTCCGGTGGCGATATTGCATGCCTTGAACCGCTCTTGGACGAACTTGCCAAGATTGGTGAACTGAAAATCGAAGCTCAGCCTGAAACCGGGCAGGCAATGGAAGACGGATATGTCTGGGATGTTCGCTTTGCCACGGCAAAGGGGGCGGAAGACATCAGGGATATTTTTCTGTTCACCAGTGTCGACCTCAGCGTTGACGTTACCGCTGCAGAACCTGAAGGGGAGGCTGGCGATTCCGGGAAACAGGCTCAGCCGGTTGCCACTGAACCCGAGGAAGAATCGACAGACGAATTTGAGGAGACGCCACGGATTGGCGAACTGCTCGTGGAAGAAGGAGCAGTGCAGCCCGAAGATATTGAGGACGCCCTGAAAAAGCAGAAGCCTATCGGGCAGATCCTCAAGGAATCCGGAAAGGTTGACGACGAACAGTTGTCCAAGGCTGTTTCCCGTCAGGCCAAGGCCAAGGAAGAGCAGTCCATGCAGAAGAAAAAGGAAGCTGTTTCAAGCATCCGGGTGGCTGCGGAAAAATTGGATTGGCTTGTGGATCTGGTGGGCGAACTGGTTATTGTTCAGGCCCAGATATCACAGGTTGTCAGCGAACGCTCCGACCCTGTAATGACCGCTCTTTCTGAGGAATTGGAGCGTTTGAGCGATGAACTCAGGGATTCGACGCTCGGAATCCGCATGTTGCCCATAGGAACGACCTTCAGCAAGTTTCGCAGGTTGGTGCGTGACCTTTCTTCCGAATTGAACAAGGAGATCGTGCTTAATACCAATGGAGCGGAAACCGAACTGGACAAGACCGTTATTGAGCGCCTTGGGGATCCGCTGGTCCATTTGTTGCGCAACAGCATCGACCACGGCATCGAGATTCCCCATGTACGTGAAGCCGCTGGCAAACCTGCGGCCGGCATGATCCTGCTTTCTGCCGAGCACTCCGGAGGCGAGGTCCTTATAAGGATTACGGACGACGGTCAGGGCATGGACCCGGCGGCAATCCGAGCCAAAGCCGTGGAACGGGGCATGATTTCCCCGGATGCCGAGCTTTCAGACAAGGAATTGTTCAAGCTCATTTTCGAGCCGGGATTTTCCACGGCCCAGAAGGTTACCAATGTTTCGGGCCGCGGTGTGGGAATGGACGTTGTCAAGCGGGCCATCGATTCTCTGCGGGGCATTATCGATATTGATAGCAGGGTCGGCAAGGGAACGACCATCACTATACGGCTGCCATTGACCCTGGCCATTATCGATGGGCTGCAGGTGCAGGTTGGCAATGAATTTTATGTCATCCCTCTGTCGCTTGTGGAAGAATGTGTGGAATTGAACCGGGCCGAGATTGAAGAGACCGAGGGTGGGCATACTTTGCTGCATCTGCGGGGAGAGATCGTTCCCTATATCCATTTGCGTGATTTTTTCATGGTGGAAGGCGAGCAGCCCAGTATAGAACAGATCGTTATTACTGGTGTGGAGGGAAGCCGTGTCGGTATTGTCGTGGATACGGTCATCGGCGAGCATCAGACTGTGATCAAGAGTTTGAGCCGGGTTTATAAGGATGTGGAAGGAATTTCCGGGGCGACCATCAAGGGTGACGGTTCAATCGCCCTTATTTTGGATGTGCCGAGTTTGGTTCGTCGTATAGTGGTTGACAATGCATGAAGTTCAACGGGAATGAAGCGATGGTAGGCAAAAAGATACGCGTTCTTGTTGTGGATGACTCTGCTGTTGTCCGGCAGGCTTTGACCGATATCCTTGATTCCGATCCTGGAATCGAGGTGATGGGGACGGCTGTGGATCCTTTTGTTGCGGCTGAGAAAATACGCAAGGAGATTCCTGACGTCATTACCCTGGATATCGAGATGCCCCGGATGGATGGGTTGACGTTCCTGAAGAAGATCATGTCGCAACATCCCATCCCGGTCGTCGTGTGTTCTTCCCTGGCACAGGCTGGCGGTCAGAATGCGCTTAAGGCATTGGAATACGGTGCTGTTGAAGTCATTACCAAGCCGAAGATGGGGACAAAGAAATTTTTTGAAGAATCGCGTATCCGCTTGTGCGACGTGGTCAAGGCCGCGGCCCTCTCCAAGGGAAAACGCGTGAAACCTCCGGCCGCTCCCATCAAGGTTCAACCGAAACTGGACGCTGATGCGGTGATACCCATGGGCAGACCCCAAAACGTACAGAAAACCGAAAAAATCGTATTGGTGGGAGCCTCGACCGGAGGGACAGAGGCCCTGCGTGTCTTTTTGGAGCAGTTGCCCCCGGATTGCCCGCCTGTCGCCATTGTGCAGCACATGCCCGAGCATTTTACCACGGCGTTCGCCAACCGTCTCAACAGCATATGCCGGGTGAACATCAAGGAAGCCCAGGACGGCGATGCCATGGTTCGTGGGCTTGTGCTTATCGCTCCCGGCAACAAGCATATGCTCTTGAAGCGCTCCGGGGCAAAATACTATGTTGAAGTGAAGGACGGTCCATTGGTTTCGCGACATCGTCCCTCGGTGGACGTGCTGTTTCGGTCAGGGGCTCGGTTTGCCGGAAAGAATGTTGTCTCCGCCATCATGACCGGCATGGGCGATGACGGAGCTAGGGGGATGAAGGAGCTTCACGATGCCGGGGCATATTGTATCGCACAGGATGAGGCAACTTCTGTTGTTTTCGGTATGCCGCAGGAAGCCATCAAGATGGGTGGGGTGAACAAGGTTCTTCCTTTGCAGCGTATTGCCAATGACGTGTTGGCCATGTCCGGCGGCTAGCCGCCGTTGTGTCGGTACATGATGACGTGGACATCTTCCCTTGTGACAAGACCCTCTTGAATCAGATCATCCAGTTGCGGTAGGAAGGTATCGATTTTTTCTTTGGCGTCCACGATTTCTACGACTATGGGCATATCTTCCGAAAGCCGAAGGATTTTGTTGGTGTGAACGCGGCTGTTGGCACCGTAGCCCATGATTCCGCGCAGAACCGTGGCCCCTGCCAATCCATCTTTTCTGGCGGTTTCAACGATCACTTCCGAAAGCAGCCGTCCCTGATGCCGGTCAGTCTCGCCGATGAATATTCGCAAGCGTTGCGCATTTTTGGGAATCTGCATGAAAGTCCTCCATTTGCGGCCTTGTTGGCTGTTTTCATTTCAATTACAATATACGTCCGAGCGCTATGCCTGTGAATACCAGCGTTAGGCCGAGCAGGCTCTGGCCGGTTATATTGAGAACCGCTTGTGCATATTGGCCGAATTTCAGCAGATTGGCGGATTCAAACATATATGTTGAGAAGGTCGTGAATGCGCCCATGAAGCCGGAAAGTATCAGGATGCGCAGATCACCCCCGAATCCGAGACGATTTTCCAGAAAGCCCCAGACTGCGCCGAACAGGAAACAGCCGAGCATGTTGACTGCCATGGTGCCGAAGGGAAAAGCCGTTCCGGCTAGGCGCTGCGCCACGCCGGACAACCAATAGCGGCACAATGTTCCGCATGCGCCGCCCAGGGAAAGAAGAAGTATTTTTTTCAACATGATCGATTGCCTCGAACGCAGTATGAGCAACCTTGACGGAGATTGCAAATGTCATTGGAAGTCGAGTTGAAATTTTGTGATGTGGACCATGAGCACTTGCGGGATGTGTTGGCGGAACATGGTGCTCAACGCCTTGGCCGATATTTCGAGGAGAATCTTGTTTTTGACGATGAAGAACGCTCTCTCAGGGCTCAGGGGATTTTGTTGCGCCTGCGGCGCAGGCAGGGACAGGCCGTATTGACAGTTAAACATCCCGTGCAAAGGGGGGGCTTGTCTGAGAACGCAAAGGTTCGTGAAGAATTGGAGACCACGGTCGGGGATTTTGAGGTTTTGCGTGCCGGGCTTGAGGCTTTGGGGTATAGGCACTGTTTTGCCTACCACAAGGTGCGAGAGAAGTGGGCTTTCGCAGACTGCACCGTGTGTTTGGACCTTTTGCCGTTTGGGAAGTTCATGGAAGTAGAAGGCGGTAGGGCTGACGAATGTGCGCACAAGTTGGGTTTTGATCCGGCCGATGCCTCCACCTCATCCTATCATGCCTTGAATCGTGCATTCCGGACCGCCAACGGCTTGCCCGAGAGAGAGGATTTCATTTTTTCCGATGACGAGCGGCAGCGTTTTGAGGACCGTGCGGACTAATTGTCGCCGTAGCCTCTCGACATGCGTAGTAATCAATCTTATATTGCGAATTAGGGCAAACAAGGACTTGTTGGAGTCGAACACATGAGCGAACCAAATATCGGTGACCAGTACGAGTCCGAACTTCTGGACGAACATGAAGTGCGGGAACCGAAAAAATACCGCGTCCTGCTTCACAACGATGATTATACCACCATGGATTTTGTGGTGGAGGTACTTGTGAGGGTGTTCAGGAAAAGCGAAACGGAAGCCACCATCATCATGCTGCAGATCCACAATGAAGGCGTGGGTGTATGCGGCCTTTACACCGCCGAAGTGGCGGAAACCAAGGTGGACATGGTCCATCGACTGGCGAAAAGTGCGGGATATCCGCTCAGATGCACGATGGAAGGTGAATGATGACGATGCTCAGCAAAGGACTTGAGAGTGCGTTGACAGATGCCGTCAACGAGGTCAAGCGTAGGAATCATGAGTTTCTCACGCTCGAACACCTCCTGTATTCCATTTCACGCGAGGAAAATGGCCGGGAGATTCTTGCCTCCTGCGGTGTGGAAGTGGTCAGGCTGCATGATCAGCTTGGGGCGTTCTTTCGGGACAACATGGAAGCTTTGCCTGAAGGGACTGAGACCGAGGTCATACAGACTCTTGGTGTTCGGCGGGTATTGCAGCGTGCCGTGTGGCAGAAAAAGGCCGCCGGCAAGGATATTGTCGAGGTAGGCGATGTTCTTGCGGCCATGTTCGACGAAGAGGATTCCTATGCCGTATATTTTCTGAAGACCCACGACGTCTCCCGTCTGGACGTTCTGGATCATATCTCACACGGAATGCGTGAATCCTCGAATTGGGGCATGGATTCTTCGCGTGAGGACGAGGAAAAGCCGATTCGCGAGGCTCCATCCTCTCGGCCGGGCGAGAAAAAGAGCCCTCTCGAAGAATACACAGTCAATCTGACTGAACGTGCGAAAAAGGGGCTGGTTGACCCGTTGATTGGTCGGGAGCGCGAGCTTGAGCGCACGGTTCAGGTGTTGGCCCGCCGCCGCAAGAATAATCCCATTTTCGTGGGCGACCCCGGTGTGGGCAAGACCGCCATGGCCGAAGGGTTGGCGTTGCAGATAGTGGAACGCCGCGTGCCGCAGAGTTTTCATGGAATGACCGTTTATTCTCTGGACATGGGCGCTTTGCTGGCGGGGACCAAATACCGTGGCGATTTCGAGGCTCGGCTCAAGGGGGTTCTGGCACAGCTGAAGCATCATGACGATGCCATTCTGTTCATTGACGAGATTCATACCATCGTCGGGGCCGGTTCCGTGAGCGGGGGCAGCATGGATGCTTCCAATATCCTCAAGCCGTTCCTGGCAGCAGGGGAGCTTCGTTGCATCGGTTCCACCACTTACGAGGAATACAAGAATCATTTTGAAAAGGATCGGGCGCTTTCGCGTCGGTTCCAGAAAATCGACCTGCCTGAGCCGAGCGTTGACGAGACCGTGGATATTCTCAAGGGGCTGAGTCCGCACTACGAGGAGTTCCACGGCGTTTCCTACACGCATTACGCGCTCAAGGCCGCTGCCGAGCTTTCGTCCCGGCACATCAATGACCGCTTTCTGCCGGACAAGGCCATTGACGTCATGGACGAGGCCGGAGCTCAGTACCGGCTCTCCGGGCGTCCCCGCAAGAAGGACAGGATCACGGTTCAGGATATCGAACGAGTGGTTGCGCGCATGGCCCGCATACCGGCCCGGCGTCTGACTGTGTCGGACAAGAGTCGTTTGCAGGGACTTGAGGATCAGCTCAAAGGCGTGGTTTTTGGTCAGGACGACGCCGTACACGCCCTGACCGGGGCCATCAAGCGTTCCCGAGCCGGCATGAAGCAGGCGGGGCGTCCGGTGGGCAGTTTCCTGCTGACCGGTCCCACGGGCGTGGGCAAAACCGAACTGGCCCGCCAGTTGTCTTCCAAGCTCGGTATCGGATTTTTGCGGTTCGACATGAGCGAATACATGGAAAAGCACGCGGTGGCCCGCCTTATCGGTGCGCCTCCGGGGTACGTGGGATTTGATCAGGGCGGCCTTTTGACCGAAGGCGTGCGCAAGCAGCCGCATTGCGTGGTTCTCTTCGACGAGATTGAAAAGGCGCATCCGGATGTGTTCAATATTCTGCTTCAGGTCATGGATTATGCCACGCTCACGGACAACAACGGCCGCAAGGCGGATTTCCGCCACGTCATTCTCCTCATGACTTCCAATGCCGGGGCACGGGAAATGTCCAAGGGCAACATCGGCTTCAAACGCGACGAGGACGACGACCGCAAGGACGGAGCCCTCAAGGCCATAGAAAAGCTGTTCAGCCCCGAGTTCCGCAATAGGCTCGACGCGATCGTGCCGTTCGGTTCGCTCTCTTCGGAGGTCATGGAAATGATTGTGGACAAGTTCATAAACGAACTCAACGAGCAGCTTGCCGAGCGCCGGGTGTCCGTGGAGTTGACTGCCGCAGCCCGTTCCCGTCTTGCCGAGATGGGGCATGATCCGGCGTTTGGGGCGCGACCCATGGGGCGTGTCATACAGACCGAGATCAAGGATGCCATTGCCGACGAGCTGTTGTTCGGCAGCCTCATGCGGGGCGGCGTGGCCGTTGCGGATGTGGCGGGAACCGAAGATGTCCCTGGCGAGATCCCGGCCGTGGGACCTTCGGGCGAGTTTGTCTTCACGTTCAAGCGGCGGTCCAAGGGCAAGACTGGTTGAACTTGATCAGTAAATATTGCGGGGCGATCCTTTGGGGTTGCCCCGTTTTTTTGCAACACGTTTTTTTTGGGTGGCATGGCAATATACAGGTTGTTTGAATCTCCGATTTTCCCGGATCCGGAAGAGGCCGAACCCGATGGCTTGCTGGCTGTTGGGGGGGATTTGTCGGTGCCGCGTCTTCTGGCAGCCTATGCCAACGGAATTTTCCCATGGTATGCCGAAGACTCCCCGATTCTGTGGTGGTCTACCGACCCTCGCCTTGTCCTGATTCCCGACCACCTGCATGTTTCCAAAAGCCTGCGTCGGGTCGTGAATTCCGGGCGGTTTTCCGTGACCTTTGATCAGGATTTTCACGGGGTGATTCGGTCCTGTGCCTGCACCCCCCGTCCCGATCAGGACGGCACGTGGATAGTCCCGGAGATGATGGACGCATATATACGTCTTCATGCGGCCGGATTTGCACACAGCGTGGAATCGTGGCGCGATGGTCGGCTTGTCGGCGGGCTGTATGGCGTATCCCTCGGCCGGGCTTTTTTCGGCGAGTCCATGTTCTTTTGCGAGCCGGACGCTTCCAAGGTCGCTTTCGTGCATCTTGTTCGACGGCTGCAGGGGTTCGGTTTTGCACTCATCGACTGCCAGCAGACCACCAAACATCTGTTGCGTTTTGGCGCGCAGGAGATGAACCGTCCGCGTTTCTTGGAGTTGCTGCGGGACGCGGCACAGGCCGCCGAGCCTCCCGGATGCTGGAATTGCGTTTAACGGGCGGCTTGCCGGCACCTGTGGTGTGTGTTTATTGTGAATATGTTTTTGGGTGGAATTCGATAGTTATACCAAATAGAACAAGGAAGTGGGAAATGCAGGGGATTCTTTCTCGTCGGGTGCTTGTGCTTCTGTTTGCGGGGATGATAGCGGCCGTGGCCGGTTGTCAACCGCAAGTCTATACGCAGGATATTCCGATTTCATCCAACCCCATGGGGGCGGATCTGTATGCGGACGGCAATCTTGTGGGCAAGACGCCGTCTTCGGTTTCGCTGGAACGCAACCGTGATCACATCATTACCTTGAAGATGCCGGACTACCAGCAGCAGGACATCATCATCAAACGTAAGTACCAACAGGACAAGGTCATGATGACCGCCGTGAGCCGTGGTGTTCAGGATGCTGATTTCTTCGGCAACACGTCCATGGGCATCATGAACGGCGTGAACTCCATGCAGGCGCAGGAACAGAGCGGCGAGGCGTATCTTCTGACTCCCTCCGCAGTTTCCGTGCGTCTTGTGCCCGTTGCCGGCTCTGCCGCGGCAGTGGATTCCAATGGGTTGCCGACCCTTATGACCCTGTCCACGTTTGACAGGCAGGTCATCAGCCGCGTGCTGGAAAAGGAACCTTCCGGCGATTCGAGCAACTGGACCAGCCCGGGAACCGGCATCCTGTTTACCATTACTCCGTTGCATGCGTTTTCCCGGGCGGACGGTTGGCATCGTCCTTTTACACTGGTCATTTCCCGTGGCGACGTTTCCAAGACCGTCAACGGAGAGGCCCTGCGCGCCGGGGATGAACATTGGACCATCCTTGATCCCGCCACCATGCAGCAGGCCAACATGCAGACCGCGACACCCGACGGCATGGAGTTGAATGCCCGCTCTCTGAGCGGGGCGGCAGTGGGCGCGGCCTCGGCATTGCCTTCGGTGGGCAAGACCTGGAAGTCCTCCAGCTCGCACAGCAGTACCAAGGTTTCCAACGGCGGCATCACCACCAAAAAGACCAAGACAACGGTTTCCGGCGGTGTGAGTGTTGACCCCGGAGCCGCAGCCCAGACTTTGCAGAAAATGTTGATGCCCGATGAAGACGGGCAATAGGAAGATCGTCAGAAGTAAAATAAAGGCCGCCCAAGGGCGGCCTTTATGGTTTTTTGTAACCGTAACTATCCGTCGACAATAGGCTTGTGCTGGCTGAGGTCGTAGAGTCCCTTGATGGGGATTTCCAACGGATAGCTCGGGATTTTGGCAAAATCAATGAATCCGATGTTTTTGCCTTCCTGAGCATCTGACAGGGCCGGAAGTCCGAGCGGAATCGGATAATCCATGGACATCGAATGGATACTTGTAATTCTTGTGGAATACTGGTCTTTCAGGTAGTTGATTATGGAGTCGCGTTCTTGGTCGGTGAACGCCTCGAGAACGATTTTACGGCTTCCGGACGGGTCGTTCCGTTCCGGTTCGATGGGGGCGCCCAGCAGGCTGTCCCAATCAAGGGAGTTTTCTTCATTCGGGTCCCATGCGGATCGGAAAAGGTGCACTTCAACATTGCGCCTTCCTTTGAAGGCCTTGATGGTAAAGGAGATAACGTTGGCCCGCGGGATGGGCGGCGTGCTCAGAGGCGGTGTGATGCTGATATTCATGAAAGACTCCACAGAAGTGTTGATTGTTCCGTTGTTGACCATACGGTAAAAAAAGCTCGGACACAAGGGTGCAAGGTCTTGTAATAATGCCTGATTTCAATCTGGTGAGTCCATATTCCCCGGCCGGAGACCAAGGGGAAGCCATTGTGCAGATCAAGGAGAATCTGCAGTCGGGCATCGAGAGTCAGGTCCTTCTTGGCGTAACCGGATCGGGCAAGACGTTTACCATGGCCAACGTCATTGCCGAGCTGAATCGCCCCGCGCTTGTGCTGGCTCCGAACAAGACGCTTGCAGCGCAGCTATACAGCGAATTCCGGGACCTGTTTCCGGACAATGCTGTTGAATATTTCGTCAGTTATTACGACTATTACCAGCCGGAAGCCTATCTGCCGCACTCGGATGTCTATATTGAGAAGGATTCGTCCATCAATGACGATATCGACAAGCTTCGGCATGCGGCTACCCATGCGCTGCTCACGCGGCGGGACGTGCTTATCGTGGCTTCGGTTTCCTGTATTTACGGCCTTGGTTCGCCCGAATACTATGCAAAGATGATTATTCCGGTGGAGCAGGGCCAGCAGCTTTCCATGGAATCTCTGCTCGAACGGCTGGTGGAGGTGCATTACGAGCGCAATGATTACGACCTGCATCGCGGCACGTTTCGGGTGCGCGGCGATGTGGTTGAAATCATTCCTGCCTACAGCCGGGAGACCTCGTTGCGCATCGAATTTTTCGGGGATGAGATCGATTCACTGTGCGAGGCCAATCCCCTGACCGGGGAAGTGCGCAGCACATTGCGCAAGACTGTCATATATCCGGGCAGTCATTATGTTTCGGACAGGGACAATCTGAATCGCGCCATGGATGACATCCGTTCCGAGTTGCAGGGGCAGCTGGCTTTTTTGCGCGGCCAAAACAAGCTGGTGGAAGCACAGCGGCTTGAGCAGCGTACCATGTTCGACCTGGAGTCCATCGAAGAGCTGGGCTACTGCAACGGTGTCGAGAACTATTCGCGGCATCTGGACGGACGTTCTGCCGGAGAACCACCCGCGACACTGCTGGATTATTTTCCGGACGACTTCATCATGTTCGTGGATGAATCGCATATCAGCATTCCTCAGGTGGGCGGCATGTACAAGGGCGACCTTTCGCGCAAATCCACATTGGTGGATTTTGGTTTTCGCCTGCCATCTGCCTTGGACAACCGGCCCCTGGACTTTGATGAGTTTCTGGAGCGTATAGGGCAGGCGGTTTTTGTTTCGGCAACGCCGGGCCCGTGGGAGTTGGATCGTTCACAGGGGCTGGTCGTGGAACAGATCATTCGGCCCACCGGTCTCGTGGACCCGGAGATAGATATCCGGCCCGTGTCCGGTCAGATTGACGACCTGCTCGGGGAATGCAGGAAACGGCAGGAAAGGGACGAGCGTGTGCTGGTCACCACGTTGACCAAACGCATGGCCGAGGACCTCAACGACTATCTGAACAAGATGGGCGTACCGTCGCGGTACCTGCATTCGGACATCGATACGCTGGAACGCATGGCTATTATCCAGGCCCTGCGTGAGGGCGAGTTCTTTGTTTTGGTGGGCATCAATTTGTTGCGGGAAGGGCTCGATATTCCTGAGGTCTCGCTGGTCGCCATTCTGGATGCAGATAAGGAAGGCTTTTTGCGTTCCAATCGTTCGCTCATTCAGACTTTTGGGCGCGCTGCACGCAATTCTGAGGCGCGTGTGGTCATGTATGCGGATCAGACGACGCGTTCAATGGCGCAGGCCATGGAGGAAACCGGACGGCGGCGGGAAAGGCAACTTGCCTACAACAGCGAGCATGGTATCGTACCCAAGACTATTCATAAAAAAATGGATAACCCGCTTGCTGCCATATCCGGTGCGCCTGACGATGCCATGATTCGTGCTGCAGCGGATGATTTTTCTCGATTTGACGGTGATCCAAGGAAGATGGAGCGGGAAATCCGTCGTATGGAGCGGGAAATGCGTGATGCCGCCAAGGAACTGGAGTTCGAACGCGCCGCGACGTTGCGGGATAGCGTAGCAGCCTTGCGGGAACGGCTGCTCAAGCTCGGGTAGGAAGGTAATGATCAAGGGAGTGCATCAGAGAATGCTGAGCATGCGTGCCCGCATGGGAACGTATTGGAGCATGTTGCTCGGCGCTGTTTTATGCCTGGTGATCGTGATTGCCGGGATAGCAGGGTTCATGGTCATCGAGCAGTGGGACTTTGTGAGTTCCTTTTATATGGTGGTCATCACCCTTTCCACTGTGGGATTTCAGGAAGTCCACCAGCTCTCGGAAGCCGGACGTATGTTTACGGCGCTTCTGATAATCGGCGGTGTGGGCAGTTTTTTGTACATGGCGGCCGCCTTTGCCCAGGTTCTGGTTGAAGGGCGACTTCAGATCTTGTGGGGGAAACGGAGAATGATGAAGGAAATCGGAAAGTTGAAGGATCACTTCATCGTCTGTGGATATGGTCGCATCGGTAGTATCGTGACCAAGGAGATAATGGGAGAGGGACATGCCGTCGTTGTGGTGGAGCAGGATCTCGAGTTAATTGAAAACATGGAACAGGAAGGTGTTTTGTGTGTGGAGGGTGATGCCACCAGTGACGAGGTGCTGCTTGCCGTAGGCTTGCAGTCTGCCCGCTCACTCATCAGTGCTCTTTCTTCAGAGGCCGCCAATGTTTATGTCACCCTGACGGCCCGCCAGCTCAATCCGGACCTGACCATCATTGCCAGAGCCGGGAATAAGTCGCATATTTCCCGTCTGGAACTTGCCGGGGCAGACCGTGTCGTGTTGCCGCATTTCATTGGCGGTGTGCGCATGGCTCAGAGCGTGTTGCGTCCAACAGCCACCAACTTTGTCGAGTTGGCTTTGCGTGGCGGTATCGATCTGCAGATGGATGAACTCAGCGTTTCCACGGGATCGGAATTGGTGGGCAAGGACCTGATCGATTCCAAGATCAGGCCCCGTTTCAATCTCATAATCATCGCCATCAAGAAGAAGAACGGCGATATGGTTTTCAATCCCGGCCCCAAGGAAGTCATCGACGCCGGCGATACGCTGCTGGCTGTAGGTCGAAAGAGTGATCTTACAAAAATTCTTGATATCATGTAACTTTTCTGTTCGGTTCTAATCGCAATGACTGCATCCACAATCAGGGAGCGCGTGCTTGAATTGCGCGCCCGGCTTGAACACCACAATTACCAGTATTACGTCCTCGACAAGCCGGAAATTACCGATGCCGAGTATGACGAACTGTTTCGCGAACTGCAGGCTCTCGAGGCCGACAATCCAGAACTGGACGATCCCAATTCGCCCACCCGCCGTGTGGGCGGTGAACCTGCCGCCGGATTTGAACAGTATGAACATGCATTGCCCATGTACAGTTTGGACAATGCCATGAATCTCGACGGCTGGGATGCGTTTTCCAGGCGAGTGCACAAGGGCGTTGGGCGGGAAGACGTGGAATATTGGGTCGACCCCAAGATGGATGGTTTGGCTGCCGAGGTCGTGTACGAGCAGGGGCGCTTTGTGCTGGCTGCTACGCGCGGCGATGGAAGCGTGGGAGAGTTGGTTACCCACAACATGCGTACGGTCATGAATCTGCCCATGCAACTGAGGGGATCGGATGTGCCCCGTCTGCTGGAAGTTCGCGGGGAAGTGGTTATGGCAACCCGTGATTTCGAACGGCTCAACCGCCAGCAGGCGGAAAAGGGCGACAAGATTTTTGCCAATCCGCGTAATGCCGCTGCAGGTTCTATTCGTCAGCTTGATCCGGCCGTGGCTGCGGCGCGGCCTCTGCGGTTTATGGCCTACGGTCTTGGGCGTGTGGAATGGGATATGCCTCTTTCCGCATGGACCACGCAACAGGAGGCCATGTCCGGACTGAATAGGTTGGGCTTTGCCACGCCGCCAGAAGCCCGGCTGTGCACCGGGGCAGAGGATGTCGCTGCATATTTTCGGGACCTTCAGAAAAAACGTGATGACCTGCCCGTTGAAATTGACGGGGTCGTGGCCAAGGTCAATCGCTTCGACATGCAACGCGCACTGGGCTTTACTGCCCGTGCTCCGCGTTGGGCACTGGCTCTCAAATTTCCTGCCCAACAGGCCACCACGCGCATCAATGCCATCCGCATACAAGTAGGGCGCACAGGCGTATTGACCCCGGTTGCCGAACTTGAACCCGTTCGTGTCGGGGGCGTCGAAGTCTCCCGGGCTACTCTCCACAATCGGGCCTATATTGCCGAGCGTGATTTTCGCGAAGGTGATACGGTTTTGATCCAACGTGCCGGGGACGTGATTCCGCAGGTGCTTTCCGTGGTTGACGGCGAGCATCGTACAGGCGCGGTCCCTTTTGTTTTTCCTGAAAACTGTCCGGTATGCGGCAGCACCGTGGTTCAAGACGGCGAGGCTGTGCGTTGCAGCAATCCCACCTGTCCGGCCAAGGTGTCCCAATGGCTGATTCATTTTGCTTCCAAGGCCGGTTTGGACATGGAGGGCGTGGGCAAGCGCTGGATAGAACGTCTTGCCCATGACGGAGTCATCTCGTCGCCAGCAGATATTTTTGAACTCGGCAAAGCCGATTTGCTCAAGTATGGCGGTATGGGCGACGTTTCCGCGGCCAAGTTTGTTGCAGCCATTGAAAAGGCGCGGTTGAACGCGCCCATGTGGCGGCTCATCGCCGGGTTGGGCATTCGACATGTGGGAGAACAGACAGCGCGCAATTTGGCCGAAGCCTACCGCGATCTGGATGCGCTTGCCGCCGCTTCGCGGGAGGAATTGCAGGAAATCGAAGATGTTGGTGAAAAAGTTGCCGACAGTGTGCGCACTTTTATGCACAGCGAGACGGCCCGCCAGCTGTTGGAGCGGTTCAGGAAGATCGGTTTTTGGCCCACGGCCGGGCAGAGCGGGGCGAAAGACGCCAAAGATCTTCCGCTGGCCGACAAGGTGTTCATTTTTACGGGAAGTCTCGGTACCCTGTCTCGAAGTCGGGCACATGCCCTCGTGGAGGAGCGTGGCGGCAAGGCCGTGAAATCGATTTCATCCAAGGTCGATTATGTGGTCGCCGGGGAAAAGGCTGGCAGCAAGTTGGGCAAGGCTGAAAAACTCGGTCTGGAAATAATCGATTTGCCGACGTTCATGAATATGATTGAAACGAATGATTAGAGTAAACACCATCATTTTTATATACAAGGAGCAGGTAGCATGACCACGGATGTGATCATTATGGGAGCAGGCGGTCGCATGGGGGCAACTTTGGCCTTGATGGCCAACCGGGATGAAACTCTCAACCTGGCAGGCGTTTGCGAGCGTCCTGGTCGAACCGATGGATTGGACTACCTTGGTTGCATGGTTTCTGATTCCCTGTCCGATCTTTTGCCGCAGTGCCCCGGTGCCGTAATCGTTGATTTCACGGCGCCCGAAGCGTCAATCGCCATGGCCGAAGCAGCGGCAAAGCATGGCAATCCTGCCGTTATCGGCACCACGGGGCTGGATGCCGGCCAACAGGCGACCTTGGGTAAATATGCTGCTGAAACGCCGTTGTTCTGGGCCCCCAACATGAGCGTAGGCGTCAATGTTCTGCTCAAGGTTCTGCCTCAATTGGTGCAGGCGCTTGGACTTGAGTACGATATGGAACTGTCCGAGATTCATCACAAGATGAAAAAAGATGCTCCGAGCGGCACGGCCCTGAAGTTGGCGCAATGTTTGGCCGAGGCCCGGGATTGGGATTACGATGACGTCAAATGCCATTGCCGTGACGGCATCATCGGCCAGCGTCCGCAAAAGGAGCTGGGCGTCCAGACCCTGCGGGGGGGAGATGTGGTCGGTGACCACACCATGTATTTCTTCGGGCCGGGAGAGCGTATTGAAGTGACCCACCGGGCTCATTCCCGGGAGACATTTGCTTCGGGCGCGTTGCGGGCGGCAAAGTGGCTCAAGGGGCAGAAGCCCGGCGCCCTGTATTCCATGGCGGACATTTTCTAGAAGTATTGCACTCCCCGGAGGCTTGTGAGTCTCCGGGGAGCCTTGCTTTTTTTATATCTTTTCGAGTGAGGCCTTTGTGAGCGCGTCTTCGGGTAGCGAGCATGCCTTTGTGCACGCACCCAACAAAACTCTGTTGCAGTTGGCAGTTCCTGTCCTTTTTTCCCTTGTTGCAGAACCTGTTACAGGACTTGTCGATACGGCCTTTGTGGCTCGTCTGGGCATGGAACCTGTGGCGGCGCTGGGCATTGGAGCCATGGTTTTTTCTTCCATATTCTGGATTTTCAATTTTTTGGGAATCGGAACCCAGACTGAGGTTGCCAGGTTCAGCGGTGAAAATCGCGCAGATCGCGCCGCTGGCATAAGTACTCTTGCGGTTTTCCTCGGCGGTGGGATCGGATTCGTGCTTCTTGTGGGCGCTCTGCCGTTTCTGACGCCTGCAGCGTCACTTCTCGGCGGCAACGATGCCGTTCTGGATTTGTCCGAGCAGTATATGCGCTATCGTTTGCTGGGGGCTCCGGCCGTACTGGTTTGTCTGGCCTGTTTTGGTTCGCTGCGTGGATGCCAGGACATGAGCACCCCCTTGTGGGTGGCCACCGGCATGAATCTTCTGAATGTTGGTTTGGATTATGTTTTTGTTTTCGGTTTTGGGCCGGTTCCAGCACTTGGGGTCGGGGGGGCCGGTTTGGCCAGTTCCCTTTCACAGTGGACCGGGGCCATCTGGGTTCTTTGGGTCGTTCGCAGGCGGATTGGTTTTTCATTGCATATCGGCCTTGCCGATCTGAAGAAACTGATACGTATCGGCGGCGATCTGTTCATACGCACCGGGGCGGTTCTATTGTTTCTTTCGCTGTGCACGCGCGTTGCCAATCAGGCAGGAGCGGGGCAGGGTGCTGCGTATCAGGCCGGGAGGCAATTTTTCATTTTCACGGCACTCTTCATGGATGCTTTTGCCATTACTGCCCAGTCGCTAGTCGGTTTTTTTCTCGGTCGTAACGATGTTCAACAGGCCCGGCGGGTGGCTGTGTATGCCTGTGTATGGAGTTTGGTGACAGGGGCAGGTCTTTGTCTGTTCATGCTTGTAGGGCGGAACGCCATCGCCACTTTGCTGCTCCCCGTCGAGGCCCATGCGTTGTTCCAGCCTTCGTGGACGTTGCTGGCCTGCATCATGCCGCTTTTTTCCCTTGCTTGCGCGACCGACGGCATCCATTGGGGGGCCGGTGATTTTCGTTACCTGAGGAATGCCATGCTCGTGGCTTCGGTTGTGGGAGGGGCGCTGGTTCTTACTGTCAGGGATATGCCGGATGTGTTGATGCTGGTGTGGGCTTCCACCGGAGTATGGGCCGCATGCAGGGGCGCGCTTGGAGTGGTACGAATCAGTCCCGGAGTCGGCAGGGCCCCCCTTCAGGGTAAGGCCCCGATTCTCTGAGTGTGGCCGTTTATTCAGCCATGAAGTTGAACATGAACGTGTAGGCCTGGTCCATTTCCGTTTCAAGGGTTTTGAAATGCCCCATTGCCGCGCTCATGTCGTTGGCTTGGGTTGCGTTTTCCAGAAGCAGGCAGCATTGGCGCACTCGCTCCGCTCCCATTGTTGCGGCTCCGCCCTTGAGGGAGTGGGCCAGATGACGCAACTTGGCGACATCGCCGTTTTCCAGTGCATCATGAATTTCCTGCACGCGTTTGGGCTCCTGGCTGACGAATACCGCGAACATTTTTTTGAGGAATGCCCGTTTATCCGCCATGGATTCCAGAAATTGCGGATCTATGATTTCTTTTTCCAGCATGATTCCCCTTCCTTTTCCTTGTCTCCTTTCGGGCATCGTTTGCGTTAGATCGGGCAATGCGAGACGATGCACAGGGTACATGAACCTTATACGCCTTGTGCGTTTTGTGGGCAACGGATTTGATAAAAAAAGGGAGCCTTCGTCTGAAGGCTCCCTTAAAACGTCTGCGTAAAGAGATTAAAGTGCGTAAAGTTTTTCGCCGGGAATGATAGTCAATCCGTTTTTTTGCAGCACCTCAATCCCCTGGTCTGTCCTGTCGAAACGGAATATGAGCACGGCACTGTTGCCGCTCTGCTGAACAAATGCGTACATGTATTCGACATTGATGTCTTCGTTTTGCAGCATGGACAGAATGTTGTGCAATCCGCCGGGCTTGTCGCTGACTTCCACGGCAACAACCGAGGTGCGGCCCACCGTGAATCCGTTTTCCTTGAGTTTGGTTTTTGCGGTTTCAAAATCCGACACGATCAGGCGCAGGATTCCGAAATCGGAGGTGTCCGCCAGGGAAAGGGCGCGGATATTGACACCTGATTCATCGAGAATTTTGGTCACTTCCGCAAGACGTCCCGCACGATTTTCAAGGAATATGGAAAGCTGGTCTACTTTCATGGCTCTCCTCGCTTCGGGCCGAAGCCCTGATTGGATGTAAGTTTTCAGGATTCGTTTCTCAGGTCCACGATACGCTTGGCCTTGCCAACGGAGCGCTCGATTCCCTTGGGTTCCACGAGTTTGACCTTGGCAGTGACGCCGAGGAATTCCTTAATGTTTTTCTGTACCTTGGATTCAAGGCGCTGTAAATTTTTAATTTCATCCGAGAATACTGATTCGTTCACTTCCACGTTGACCGTGAGCGTGTCCATGTTGCCGTGGCGTTCCACAAGCAATTGGTAATGCGGGGTCAGTCCCTCGGTTTCGATGATGATGGATTCGATCTGGGACGGGAATACGTTTACGCCGCGGATGATCAGCATGTCATCGCTGCGGCCGGTTACCCGTTGCATGCGCGCCAACGTGCGTCCGCATTTGCAGGGCGCTGTATTCAGGGTGGTCAGGTCCCGGGTGCGATAGCGGATCAGGGGGATGGCTTCCTTGGTCAGAGTGGTGATGACCAGTTCGCCGGTTTCGCCCGGAGGCAGCGGTTCGCCCGATTCCGGGTCAATGACTTCGCACAGGAAATGGTCTTCCATGAGGTGCAAACCGTCCTGGGCCTCGTGGCATTCGATGCCCACGCCCGGCCCCATGATTTCCGACAGCCCGTAGATGTCGATGGCAGTGATGCCGAGTCGTTTTTCAATGTCCCGGCGCATTTCGTCCGTCCACGGCTCGGCGCCGAAAATGCCGACCTTCAGCGGCAGTTCCTTGATGTCTATGCCCATTTCGCGGGCGGTCTCATCGAGGAACAGGGCGTAGGAGGGCGTGCAGCAGATGACCGTGGACCCGAAGTCCTTGAGCAGCATGACCTGCCTGCGGGTGGCACCGCCAGAAACAGGCACGGTGGCCGCGCCCAGCGCCTCGCTGCCGTAGTGGGCGCCCAGACCGCCGGTGAACAGCCCGTAGCCGTAGGCGTTGTGGATCATGTCTTTGGCCGAGGCTCCGGCAGCCATGAAGCTGCGGGCCATGAGCTGGCCCCAGTTTTCGATGTCCCGCTTTGTGTAGCCCACCACCGTGGCTTTGCCTGTGGTTCCGGAGGACGAGTGGATGCGCACGATGTTGTCACGGCTCACGGCAAACATGCCAAAGGGATAGTGGTTGCGCAGATCCTGTTTTTCCGTGAAGGGCAAGTGTTTGACATCACTGAGGCTGGTGATGTCTCCAGGCTTCAGCCCTTTTTCGTCAAAGCGCTTTTTGTAGAACGGAACATTGTTGTAAACCCGTTCGCACAAAGCTTTGAGCCGCTTCAGCTGGATCTTTTCCAGCTCTTCCCTCGGCAGGGTTTCCATGTCCACGTCGAAAATCATGCCTCTCCTCCTTCAGGTTGTTCGCCGTAACTGACAGAATATAAAAGGCCACCGGCGTGAAGCCCGTGGCCTTTGGTATTCAGCTGTAATCCGCCTTTCCTATTCCACGAGCTTTCTCATGTTAGGTTCATAAAGAAAAAAAAGCGGGTAAAAAAAGCGTTCATCATCTGCGCTACATGCATCAGTATTCTGCCCGCTGTCAAGCAACACCTTGCTTCAGCAGCCGCAAGGAGGGGAAATGGCGTTGCAGGCTCCGTCGTAATCCTTTACAAAATCCTGAGTTCAACAAGGTGGGAGGTAAGTATATGCGGTTTCGCAGTCTGGTTGAAACCAACCGGAGTTATCGTCGGTTTCACGAGTCACGGCGGATTCCCATGGCCGATTTGGTTGCGCTTGTTGATTTGGCCCGGCTGACAGCGTCGGCGCGTAATCTGCAAGCCCTGCGGTTTTCTCTGGTGTCCTCGGTCGACATGTGCGAAAGCGTGTTTCCCACGCTTGGCTGGGCGGGGTATCTTCCTCGCTGGAAGGGACCGGAGCCGGGAGAGCGGCCTGCCGCATATATTGTCATTGCCGTGGATCGGGATCTGACCTCCGAAGATTGGGGGGACCACGGCATAGCGGCCCAGACGATTCTGCTTGGTGCCGTGGAAAAAGGATATGGCGGCTGCATGCTGGGCAGTGTGAATCGCGAACGACTGGCTGTGGTGCTGGGGTTGCCTGATTCTCATGAGATTTTATTGGTGCTGGCCTTGGGAGTTCCTGCGGAAACCGTGGTGGTTGATCCTCTTCCCGATGACGGAGATGTTCGTTATTGGCGGGATTCTGCCGGTGTGCACCATGTCCCTAAGCGTGAATTGGAATCGTTGATAACCGTGCGTTTCTGCGATGAAACGACAACCGAATAAATGGAAATAAGGTTTTATGAACAAGGAAAAGCAATTCAAGGACATGCCCAACGCCGAAAAAGCGGCTCTTGTCTGTTCCTGGCTTGATGAAAAGCAGGGCGGTGAAATCGTCTCTCTGAACGTGGCCGACCTGTGCAGCATCACCGAGACGATCTGCGTGGTATCTGCCCGGAGCATCAAGCATGCACAGGCATTGGCGGATTTCATTCTTGAGCGTTGTCGTGATGAAGGCGTGGAATTTTTGGGCATGGAGGGCTACAAGACCGGCGACTGGATTCTTGTAGACCTCAATGACGTGATCATTCATGTTTTTTTGGCCGACCTTCGTGGATTCTACAATATTGAAGGTATGTGGGCCGAAGCGGAACGCACCGACTATTCTGGTGAAAATCCGGAGCACGGTGATGACTAGGGCCGGCACGACACTGCTGCTTATCCTTGATGGATGGGGGATTGCCCCTCCCGGCGATGGCAATTGCGTGCGCAACGCCCATACCCCGTATCTTGACTCCCTGTTTGAACAGTATCCCAATTCCAGCCTGCAATGCTCGGGCAGGGCCGTGGGGCTGCCTGACGGTTTTATGGGCAATTCCGAAGTCGGGCACATGAATATCGGTGCCGGCCGGGTCGTTTATCAGGACATGACACGCATCGACATGGCCATTGAAGACGGCAGCTTTGCCCAAAATGCCGCACTCGTCGAGCTCATGGAACGCACCAAGGCCGGAAGCGGCCGTCTGCACCTTATGGGATTGCTGTCGGACGGAGGCGTGCACAGTCATCAAAATCATTTGGACGCACTGTTGCGAATGGCCGGAGAATTCGGCATCCGTGACGTGATCGTGCATTGCTTCATGGATGGTCGCGATACGCCTCCCACCAGTGGCGAGCGGTACATGCAGCGTCTGCTTCGGACCATGGATGAGCTTGGGGTCGGTCGGGTCGGCGTTGTTTCGGGACGTTATTACGCCATGGACCGCGACAAACGCTATGAGCGCAATGAGCTTGCGTATCGTGCGCTGGTGGAGGCGGATGCCCCGGTGCAGGATGATGCGCTTGAAGGCGTGCGGCAGGCCTACGCCAAGGGAGAAAATGACGAGTTCATCAAGCCGTTTGTGGTGCGTGGAGACGACGCGCGTCTGTCCGACGGGGACGGCCTGTTCTTTTTCAATTTTCGTGCGGACAGGGCGCGGCAGATTTGCCGGGCGTTGTTTGATGGGGATTTCGACGGTTTTGTCCGCGGGAAAATGATCGATTTTGCGGACTTTGCCACCATGACCCGGTACGAATCCGATTTTCCCATGCCCGTGGCATTTGCGCCGGAATCATATGAACAGACGCTGGGGCAGGTGGTTTCCGAAGCCGGACTCCGTCAGTTGCGCATAGCGGAAACCGAGAAGTATGCCCATGTGACCTATTTTCTCAACTGTGGTCGCGAGGAGCCATTTGAAGGCGAGGACCGCATCATGGTTCAGTCGCCGCGGGATGTGGCCACCTATGACCTGAAACCGCAGATGAGCGCGGACGAAGTTGCCGATCGTCTTGTAGCTTCGTTGGATGAGCATGACCTGTGCGTGTGCAATTTTGCCAATTTGGACATGGTCGGCCATACCGGGGTGATCGAGGCGGCCGAGCAGGCCTGCCGCACCGTGGATTCGTGCGTGGAACGGGTGGTCGACGCCGTGCTCAAACAAGGCGGCAACGTGCTGCTTACGGCGGACCATGGCAATGCCGAGGAAATGATTGGCCCGGACGGAGGGCCGCAGACTTCGCATAGCACCAACCCGGTTCCGTTGGTCTTCATCAGCCGTCAGTCTGCAGACATGCGGCTGGATTCCGGCATACTGGGCGACATTGCGCCGACGATTCTCGGTATTTTGAATATTGACCGGCCAACGGAAATGACCGGTAAAAATCTGCTGCAAGGCAAAGGATAGCGTTTTCATGTCGGATTCAAAAAAACCGCTGACCCCGGTCAAGCCGGCCGGGATTGAAATAATCTACCTGTATCCCTGCCCCCATTGTGAACGGGAAGTGCCTCTCATCGCTCCCACGCGGCCTGCAATGGCCCAGTGCGATGCCTGCCGCAAGAATTTCCCCATTGTTCCCGTGGATGACCGCACGATACGGTACATCAAGCTTATCCTTGCCGGAGGTAAGGCCAGCATTGATCCTGATTTCTTGTAATTGAGCAGAAAATATGAATGAAGAAGCCGCCTTTGGGCGGCTTCTTTGTTTTTTTTCAATCAATCTGTCTCTGCATACTCACATCGCGCCCCCTTGGCATCACTTTTGCCTTATGTGAACAGACTTTCATGTATTAACGCTGTTCTCCGGAGGGGTATTGCCAATGTTTTTTCGTGATGGTTTGCTTATTACCAGCCTGAGTTTATTGATTTTATTTTGTAGCATATTGCTTGCTGCAGCTGGTTTTTCTTCTGCCCGGCTCGTTTGGGGCAACCTGACAATAATGTTTAGCGTACTATGGGGCTTGGCCGGGGTCCTGGGCATGACGATTGGCGCATTCGGTCTTTTGGTGGCATGGCGGCAAGGGGGCGCAAACCGTCGTCAGTTGGCCGTGGCTGTGGATGATGCCCGAAATCGGATTGGGGGGCTGCCCGATGGCGCAGCAGGTTTTAATGGCGATATTGACGATGTTTTGAATCCGTTGTGCGAAATTGTTAATTATTGCGAGGGGTGTTGTGGGGATATTCGT
Source organism: Pseudodesulfovibrio senegalensis (assembly GCF_008830225.1). Classification (NCBI taxonomy): domain Bacteria; kingdom Pseudomonadati; phylum Thermodesulfobacteriota; class Desulfovibrionia; order Desulfovibrionales; family Desulfovibrionaceae; genus Pseudodesulfovibrio; species Pseudodesulfovibrio senegalensis. The sequence goes on along the minus strand of NZ_WAIE01000005.1, from coordinate 150,588 downwards.
GATCGCGAAGAAGAATTGAACCGGATGCGCCAGGAAGTGGCCGGTATGCGCATAAGAATGGATGAAATACGTGTCCATGCCGAGTCCTCTCGGTGCGAAGGGCTTCTTTCGGCTGCAAAGACATTGGGAGAAGTCCTTGAAGGGGTTCGTAACGAGTCCGAGCAGGTGGACATTGCTTCTTCCCGTTCCCGCGCCGGGGCCGTTGAACAGCAGCAGTACATGGGAGAAGCTGCCTCGGCCATGGAGGAGATGAACGCTTCGGTATTGGAGACAGCCCAGAGCGCTGATGGTGCTGCCTTGTCTGCGGAACAGGCCATGGAAGAAGCCGGTGCCGGGGCTGCTGTCGTTGCCGAGGTACTCGAGTCCATTCGTTCCGCTTCCGCCAGTTCCCGCAGTCTGGCAGGGAGCGTGAGCGGACTCGGCAAACAGGCCGAGGATGTGGGCAGTATCATGTCCGTCATTTCGGATATTGCTGATCAGACGAACCTTTTGGCCCTGAACGCAGCGATCGAAGCGGCCCGGGCCGGTGAGGCCGGACGGGGATTTGCCGTGGTGGCCGACGAGGTTCGCAAGCTCGCGGAAAAGACCATGGAGGCGACACGGGATGTCGGTGTTGCCATTGCCGCCATTCAGACCGAAGTCGGACGTACCGTCGAAGGTGTCGAGTCAATGGCCGATGTCGTGGATGACGCGGCCGTCAAGGCCGAGGAGTCCGGAACAGCACTGGACGCCATTGTTCGCCATTCCGGAGAGAGTGCGGACCGGATTCGGCAAATAGCCACGGCAGCGGCCCAGCAGTCTTCGGCAAGCGAGTCTCTGACACGCACCATGACCGAGGTGAATGCCATATCCGAATCCACGGATCAGGATATGGAGAAGGCCACAACGGCGGTTGAGCATCTTGGCGGCCGGGTTCGTGACCTCGGTGCGTTGGTTGAGGCCTTTTTGCTCGTGGGCAATGGCAGGGTGCAGGCCGTCATCGAGAATCTTGCCTCGGACGCGCGTTTTCTTTCACTCGATCGTGAGCGTATGGAGCAGGCCTTGCGGGAATTGGTGCGTGGCAATGAGTTTGTGGAGCTGGTGTACGCCACGGACACCCGAGGGCGTCAGGTAGTGAGCAATGTGGGCGGACGAAGCATGGAGTATGCCGAGGACAGGGGCGCGTACGACAGGGATTGGAGTGATCGTCCTTGGTTCCGTGGCGCAGCAGATAATCAGACGTATTATGTTTCCGATGTGTATCGTTCTTCTGCTTCCGGGGAACAGTGCATTACGGTTTCCGGCCCATTCGGCAGGCGGGAGGACGCATTTCTCGGCGTTGTGGCCGTGGATGTCCGGCTGTCCGGGCAGGGCTGATTCAGCGCTTGCCTGCCCGTTGCATGAGCATGTTTCCGGCTACGATGAATGCCAGCCCCACGAAAGTGGCGGTCCGGATGGTTTCTCCGGCGAACCGAGAGATGAAAAACAGGGAGAGAAAGGGTGAGAGGAAGATGAGATTTGCTATCCGTGCAGTTCCGCCTCCCTGTGGCTGGGCGGCCAGTCGCAGGGCTGTGAGCCAGAATACGAATGAAATGCCCATTTCGAATAGCCCTATGTACAGGGCGCCAAGCAGGCCGTGCGCGTTAAGGGGGGGCAGTTCGGAAAAAAACAGCGTTGCTCCGAGAATGAGCGGCAGTCCGAACAGGAAATTGAAAAAAAGCCCGGCAACGGGGTCGCACTGGTTGCGCGTATTTCCGATCCAGTACAGAGCCCAGATCACGGTGCTAACCAGGGCGAGAGCCACGCCCTCGCCGTTGGTGAACTGCAGGCTTGTCAGATCTCCGTGGGTGCTGATGATCAGCACCCCCAGATAGCTGACCAGAATGGCGGCCAGTTCGCCTTTGTTCAGCCGTTGTCCCAGCAGTGGAACTGAAAGCAGGCTCAGAGTGATGGCCCACGTGAAATTCAGGGGCTGGGCCTCCTGCGCCGGGAGCAGATCGTACGCCTTGAAAAGGACTGCGTAATACAGGAACGGGTTCAGCACGCCGAGCAAGGCGCAGTAGGCGTATTCTCTGGCGGACATCGACAATTTGTCCAGCCTGCCCTGCACGGCGAGAATGATGCCGAGCAGGGTTACGGATACTGTGGATGCACACAGCAACAGTTGCAGCGGGTCCATGTGGGACAGCGTTATCTTGAACGCCGTCGCCACCGTGGACCAGATCAGCACGGTTCCCAGTCCGAAAGCCAGTGCTTTTTGCCGTGCGGTCATGTCCGGACTCCGTTCGTGTCCCCGTGATCGCTTTACAGGATGACGTGGCTCGTGATGTGAGCCACGGCTTCATTGATGTCGTCCGTAACCAGAAACAACCTGAAATCATCTTCATGACAGTAATGGTGGGCCAAAAGCTGGCTTTTGAACCAGTCGATCAGGCCGCCCCAGAACTCCGTTCCCATGAGCACGATGGGAAATGGACGGATGCGTTTCGTCTGTATCAGCACCAACGCTTCGGAGAGCTCATCCAGCGTTCCGAAGCCGCCGGGCATGGCTACGTATGCCATGGCGTACTTGATGAACATGAGCTTGCGAATGAAGAAATAGCGAAAGTCGCAACGTGTATCCAGATACTGGTTGGCCCCCTGTTCCAGTGGCAGGTGGATGTGCAGGCCGACTGAGTTGCCGCCAGCTTCCTGTGCGCCCAGATTGCCCGCTTCCATGAGGCCGGGGCCGCCGCCCGTGATGACCGAAAAACCGGCCTGCGCCAAAGCTGCAGCCATTTGTTGCGTTTGTTTGTAGACCGGGTTCTCTGCCGGAACACGGGCCGAGCCGAAAATGGATACGGCGGGTCCGATGTCGCTCAGTGTTTCGAAACCGTCGACGATTTCGGACATTATTTTGAAAAGACGCCAGGATTCCTGCATGGAAAGGTCGTCAATGAGGTATTGCTTTGATTTGTGCATATGTATCTCTCCGCGGCTGAGTTTTGGCCCGTTGGGGGAGTTGTTACCGGTGTTGCCTGATCAATGGTTATGATGCATGTTGTTCGTCTGTCGGGCGCAGGTGCGCGCCCCATCGTGAATACACTTATTCCCGTCCTTTCGGAAGCGGTTAGTTTTTGCCTGAACCGAAGGTACGTATTCAGGAGTAAAACATGAAAGTATCGTTTATGGGAGCGGCCCGGACCGTAACAGGATCTTGCTACATCCTTGAGCATGAAGGAAAGCGTTTCGCCGTGGATTGCGGCATGCATCAGGGGAACAAGGAGATTGAAAAGCGCAACGAAAACCTGGATGCCTACGATGCCAAGAATCTGGATTTTGTTCTGGTGACGCATGCGCATATCGACCACTCCGGGTTGTTGCCCGCACTGGTGGCCAAAGGGTTCAAGAATCCCATCTATTGCACGGCCCCGACCAAGGACCTGTTGGAAATTATGCTCCTGGACAGTGCGTATATTCAGGAGATGGAAGCCGAATGGGCCAACGCCAAGGTGCGTCGCAAGGGCGGCGAGCAGGTTCATCCCCTGTATACCATCAACGATGCCAACAAGGCCCTGCCTCTGCTTGCTCCTGTCGAGTATCGGGAGTCGTTCGAGCCGGTTCCCGGCATTAAAGTCACGTATAATGATGCCGGACATATTCTCGGCTCCGCGTTTATCGAGGTGGAGTACACACAGGACGGCAAGCCCACCAAGATCGTTTTTTCCGGCGATCTCGGGCGGCCCGAGCAGTTGATCGTCAATGACCCCAGCAAGGTTGACTGCGCGGACTATCTGTTTCTGGAATCCACCTATGGAAACCGCGACCACAAGGATGCCTCCAACAGCCTTGACGAGTTGGCTGAGGCCATAGCCTATGCTTACGGGAATAAGGAAAAAGTCATCATTCCGGCCTTTGCGGTGGAACGCTCCCAGCAGATCATTTATTCTTTGTTTTTGCTCAGGAAGCAGGGGCGTTTGCCTGAGGATATGCCCGTATATCTGGACAGTCCGCTGGCTATCCGCGCCACCAAGATTTTTCGCAAGCATCCTGAGTTTTTTGATCAGGAAACGCAGGCCTATTTGGAAAACGGGGAAAATCCGTTGGATTTGCCCAACCTCGTTTTTTCCGAATCCCGCGAACAGTCTCAGGCCATCAATGAAACCCGGGAGCCGGCCGTTGTCATTTCGGCAAGCGGTATGGCCAATGCCGGACGTATCAAGCACCATTTGCGCCACAATCTCTGGCGCCCGGGGGCCAGTGTTGTTTTCGTGGGGTACCAAGGGGTTGGTACACCAGGCCGCAAGATCGTGAACGGAGCCAAGAGCCTGCGTATTTTTGGCGAGGACATCGCCATCAAGGCCAAGGTCTTTACCATTAACGGTTTTTCCGGTCATGCCGGCCAATCCGAGATGTTGGCCTGGTTGGACAGCATGCGCGGCAAGCCTGTGCGCATCCTGTTGGTTCATGGCGAGGCCGAGGTGCAAAAGGAGTTCGCTGCGTTGATAACCGAACGCTACGGATTCGAAGTGCATATTCCCGAATACATGGAAGAACTCGAACTCGAAGCGGGCAAGGAATTTGCCCCTGTCGTGGACATGGACATGGCGCGTCCCCGCGTGGACTGGGAATTTTTGCTGCAGGATACCGAGGGCCTTGTGGCCGAACTTCGGAGTCGTTTGGACAACATGCGTGCAAAGCCGTGGGTCGATCAGGTGGAAGCCCGTGATCAATTGCTGGATTTGAATCGTTCAATGAGCCGGTTCGTTTCCGAATTGTAGGGAGGTGCTGTGCGCGTTGTCGGCGGAGAATTCAGGGGGCGCAGGCTCAAGACATGCGAAGGGCCCGGATACCGGCCTGCCACCCACAAGGTGCGCGAGGCCGTGTTTTCCATGTTGCAGGCCCGTGGGGTATCATGGCATCAGGCCCGGGTTGTGGATATGTTCGCGGGCAGCGGCAGTCTTGGCGTGGAATGTTTGAGCCGGGGAGCCGAATTTGCGTTGTTTGTTGAAAAGAGTAAAAAGGCTGCGGCCTTGATTCGCGGCAACCTCAAGGACTTGGGCGTGCCCTCTGATCATTGGAGCGTGTTGCCTAAAGATTTGTTTGCCGTGCTTGGGAAAAAACCGGACCGACCGTTCGACATGGCGTTCATTGATCCGCCGTATGGAAAGGATTTGCTGGTCCCGGCTCTTGAGGCAGCTTTGGAGAACGAATGGTTTGCGCCGGATGCGTTCATTCTGGCCGAGGTGGAGGCAGCCGTGCGTCCGCCTGAGCAAGGGCCGCTTGCCCAATTGGAATTGATAACCGACCGTGAATACGGTCAGACAAGGATATTGCTATGGCGCCGTTGAATCCACGCCTCGCCGTTTACCCCGGAACGTTTGACCCGGTTACCAGGGGCCATGTGAGCCTGATCACTCGTGGGCTCAAGATTTTTGATCAGGTTGTTTTCGCCATTGCGCACAGTACGCCCAAGAAGACATTGTTTACCCTTGAGGAACGCGTGGAGATGGCCAAGGAGGTGTTCGCGCACGAACCGAACATCATCGTAGAACCGTTTGACGGTTTGCTTATCGATTATGTGGCCCGCCGCGGGGCAGGGTCCGTCCTGCGCGGGTTGCGGGCTGTTTCGGATTTTGAATACGAATTCCAGATGGCCTTGATGAACCGCAAGCTGGACCGAGAGATACAGACGGTTTTTCTCATGACCGACTTCAAGTGGATGTATCTGAGTTCCACCATCGTCAAGGAAGTGGCCCAGCACGGCGGCAACGTGAAGGGATTGGTCCCGAGGCAGGTGATCGAACGGCTTCGAGAGCGATATGCCAGCCTTCAGGATGAAGAGTAGTTTGCATGGCCGACCTTCCTTCCATCGTCTGTATTCTCGGTCCGACCGGAACCGGAAAGACGGCTGCCGCCATCGAGGTTTCCCGGCAGGTTCCGGCAAGTGTCATCAATTTTGATTCCCGGCAGGTTTATCGCGATTTTCCGATCATTACGGCCCAGCCGGATTCGGAAGAGCGGGCAGCTTGTCCGCATTTGCTGTACGGTTTTCTGGAGACCGCCGAACCCATGAGTGCGGCCCGGTTTGTGGATATGGCACATACGGCCATTGCCGAGGTTCTTGAGCAGAAGCGTTTACCAATTCTGGTGGGCGGAACGGGCATGTACCTGCGGTTTCTTTTGCAGGGCATGGCGCAGATTCCGGAGATTCCAGAGGATATACGCAAAGGGGTCCTGGAACGGTTGCAACGGGAAGGCCCGCAAAAACTGCATGCCGAACTGTGCGAAGTTGATCCGGAATACGCGGCCAGAATCCATCCCAATGACAGCCAGCGCAATGCACGCGCGGCCGAGGTGTATGCGGCCACCGGAAAAACCATGACCTGGTGGCATTCCACCGAACATACTCCCGCTCCCTATCACTATTGCAAGGTGGGCATGGAGATGACACTGAACGAGTTGACCCCGCACCTTGGCAAGCGCATCAATATCATGTTGGAGCAGGGAGCTGTGGATGAAGCCCGGGCCGCATATGAATTGTGCCCGGACGGTGACGCGCCGGGTTGGAGCGGCATCGGGTGTGCCGAATTGCTGGCCTATGTGCGCGGCGAGATTGATATGAAGCGCACAAAAGAGCTCTGGCTACGCAATACCCGTGCCTATGCCAAACGTCAGATGACCTGGTTTCGCAAGGAAGACGACATTGAATGGTTCCGGCCGGGCGACAATGAGTCCGTGGCGGGCCATGTCCTTTCGTGGTTGGAACAGGGCGTTAGTTCATGAGGCCGATGAATTTTGGTGTCAGGTGCCATTCAAGTGTTCCCCGCCTGTGTTCGGATTCCGTGGAAATGCAGGTCAGTCCACCATTTTCCATATGGAAGTGCAGAGTGGGCGGCCCCGGCTCCAGCAGCAGGCTTGAAGCCACGCCGTTCAACGAAGGGAGATGCCCGGCGATGAGCACGGAGTCCGTGGAGCCGTAGCCCCTGATTTGTTGGATGAGTTTTTGCGGGTCTGCCATGGGTTTGGCCGCATCCGTTACCAAGATGTTTTTTTCGGGGTAGCTTGTTGCGTGGGCTGCGATTCGGGCTGACTGGCGGGAGCGCAGTTTGGGGCTGCATGCAATAATATCGAATTCAAGCCCCAGATTTTTCATGATTGCGGCAGTTTTTTCAATCTGCTCCCGTCCGACCGGACTCAGGGGCTGTTCCGGGGCCAATTCCTTGGGCAGGCAGGTCCCGTGCTGCATCAGATATATCCGCATGGCATGCTCCGGTTGCGGGTTGATTGACAAAGCGTAACGCATTGGCATGGTTCCGGCAAGAAGGCTCATGCGCCGCTTGCGCAAACCGTGCGGGCGCGATACATGCTCAATGGCTCTACAAAAGACATGCTGGCCTTCAGACCATCATGATGGGAACGATCAGATCTATGCGATACATCATTTTTACTTTGCTTTTGTGTGCAATTTTTTGCCCGAGTGACGGTTTTGCGTTTCGCGGATATGTGCAAAAAATTGATCAGGCGGTAATCAGTTGGGGTGACGGGCAGATTTCTGCGCAACGGGATGTGCAGGTCGACCCGGACAGCTTTGACGCTGCGTACCGTTCGGCGCGGGCCCTGCGTGATGCCGCCGTTCGCGCCCGAAGAAATCTTCTGGATGCGATTTTGAGCGTTCGGATCGACTCTTCCACCACCGTGGCGGCATTTCTGCATGACAATGATGCAGCGGATGCACGTGTTCGTCATTTTGTTCAAAACTCCCGGCTCACGCGTCCGGATTTCGTGGATGGGAAGGGTGTTGTTACCGTGTCTGCGGCCCTGCGCGGCAAATTGGCCGAGGCGATTTTGCCTACGACGATACCGTTTGAGAGCGGCATCGCACCCCGTTTGAGCCTCGGGGTGGACAGTCTGGGAGCAATGAATTCAGCCGAACCCACGGACGTATTGGCCGCGGCCGGAACGTATACAGGACTTGTTGTGGATGCCAGTGCATTGGTTGGCGCTGTTCCGGCATTGTCGCCAGTTGTTTATGGTCGGGACGGAGAGGCCGTGTACGGCGCCTTTATCGTGAGTCGGGCCAGTGCCGTGGAGCATGGCATTGTTGCTTATTCCACCTCTGCGGACCGAGTCGTGCTGCGTGAGCGCGTTGGGAAACGGCCTCTTGTGGTGCAGGCTCTGGGTGTTTCCGGAAACGGAAAGAGTGATTTCATTATTTCGGGCAGCGATGCCTTTTTGGTCCGAACCCTGATGAAGGATGAGTTTGTCCGCAAACGCTGTGCCGTGGTTGTCGTTCTCAGTCCGTCACAGTCGGAATTATCCGTTTCTGACGAACCCACGGAAGCGACCAAGGAGATGATGTAGTGAAGGAATTTATATATTGTATTCTGGCGGTCACGATAGTGTGCGCCGCAGGAATTGCACGGGCTGAAACGGTTACGGTTTTCCAGCCCAGGCAAGAAGATGTTTCCGTTATGGAAGCGCGGCAAAAGGCGACGGATTTGGCTTTTGCTCAAGCTGTTGAAAATGAGGCCGTCAAAATGCTTCCGGGCTCTCTGGGAGAAGAAAGGCGTGCATTGCTCGGCGAGTACTATCTTGAGCGTGCGGGTAAATATGTTCAGGGCTACCGGAAAATCGGAACGAAAAACATCACCCGGGAAGGGGAGGATGGTATTTCCCTGACCATGGATGTGACCGTGAACAGGCGGGCATTGCGATCTTCCCTGCAACGGCTTGGCGTGTATTTCACCACCCTGAAACCCATTGCTGCGACATTTCGTTCACAGGACCAGTTGGGCCAGGAGGACCTTGACACACTCAAATCACTGATGCTGCTTTCCGGTGTGGAACGCGGGCTGGATGTTTTGCCAGAGTTTTCTTTGCAGCGGGAAGGAGACAAGTTGTGGCGGGGAGTCCTGGTGACACAGGGACATCATTGGACCGCTGTAAAGAACGAGATTGCCGAAGTCTGGTTCGATTTGTGGGGCCGGTATTTCGAGACACGCGCCGTGGCCGAAAGCTCGAGCGGTTCGACCCGCTTGCGTGTCAACGGTTGGTTTACTCCGGACGGCGTTCATGATTTCGACAAGATTTTGCAGAGCTGGGACTCGGCTGTCCAGGATGTCGAGCTTGTTGAAATGGAAATGTTGCCTGCCGGGGTTTCTGCCGTGTGGGACATCCGTGTTGTCAATCTGGCCCTTCTCCGCTCCCGGCTGGATGCTTTCTTGCCGGAACGGGGCTTGAACTACGGGGTCGATGTGCAGGAGTAGGCCAATGTCCCGGATCATACCGCGCAATACCATCTGGACCATTCCGAATCTGCTGACAATAGCCAGGATTCTTCTTACGCCGGTTTTTGTCATGGCGTATATCAATCAGCGTTTTGATCTTGCTTGGGCCTTGTTTGCCGTGGCCGGGCTGACCGATGCATTGGATGGCTTTTTGGCCCGTGTGCTGAAGCAACGAACGCGGCTTGGGGCCATGCTTGATCCGCTGGCGGACAAGTGTCTGCTCGTGGCTTCGTTCATCTGCCTCGGTGTGCAGGGATGGTTGCCCAAGTGGCTGGTGGTTCTCGTGGTCAGCCGGGATGCCATTATCGTTGGCGGATTGGCCTTGTTGCATTTTTGGGGCGTGGACATCAAGTCGCGCATTCATCCCATCTGGAGCAGCAAGTTTACCACCACCTCCCAGATAGGCTTGGTCTTCTTTGTCATGATACAAAAGACGTTTGATTTGTCGTATCCCGCTGTCCAGTCATGGCTTATCGCACTCACAGCCGCATTGACCGTGGTTTCAGGGGTGCATTATGTGCTCAAGGGGTTTGGCTTTTTTGCCGAGGAGGAAGCGGAGAAGGGCAGACGCTAGTTCTGTTTAAAGAGAGAAAGAATGCCCGACAGATATTTCTGCCGGGCATTTTGTTTTGCAGGATATTAGTCTTCTTTTTTGTCTTTCGGCGTCACGTCAATTTCATCGGGCTCATTGGTGGCCTTTTTGAAATTGCGGATAGCCTTGCCGATGCCGCCCCCGATTTCCGGGAGTTTGTTGGCGCCAAAGATGACCAGAACAATGAGCAGAATGATGAGGAGTTCCCAAACGCCGAATCCGCCAATCATGTATATGTCCTCCGAAGTTGAAATACGAATATCAAGATTGTTGTGGCTATACACCCGTGACATGGTCAGGTCAAGAATGACGGGCGTTGTGCGGGAAAAAACAATGGGCTGCACGCGCTTTACAATCTGAGGCAGTGCGCTTACACATGGCTCGAAAGATTGTGAAAAGACAGAGGCCGCCACGGCCGGAGCCTGGATGCTGAATGAGTGATGTTCGCCGATTGCCAGCCGGGAATTGCTGGTACCACCGTTGTGGACGCTGCCTGTATGAAGAGAGGCTCAACCCCGGATACCGTCAGTCCTGGCGTTGCGTTGTTCTGGAAGATTGGGAACGGTTGTTTGACGATTTTCTTGTCCGGGCCGAGGCCTTCAGCCTGGACCAGCAGGCCGCAGGCGAAATGTGGGCCCGGCGTTTCGAGCGTATTGTTCGCGACCGTTTTGACTGTACGCATTATGAACACACTGTTGACGTGGAGCTTCCCGGATGCGTGTATCAATACGACAATCTCTGTCTGTTGCGATTGCCGCGTTGCCAAGGCCGGTGTCGCCATTACAAGCCTGTGGACGGAAACACTGAATGATTGGGAGAAGAACGATGCTTATCTATTTTCCATACATGCATGAGGAATTGCTGCCGTTCGCACCGCTGGATCACGTTGTTTTTCTTGATCCGGGTCTGGAAGATGCATCGCCTTCCGATGCCTACTATCGTCCCGAATCCCTGCCGGTTTCCCCGAAACAGGGCGCTGCGCTTTTGAACGATTGTCTTCGTTTTGGCGAACAGTTCAAGGACCCTTCGGAAATGGCTTTTTTCGGTGCTCAAACTCCAGAGGAATATTTCAAGGAATCCACGCTGACTATCAAAAATGAACTCAGGGCGCGTCTGAACGGTGAAGTCGAGTCTTCGCAGCAGCACGACAACGTGCCCAACGCCCAGTTTACGCTCATGCTGGCATGGAGTCTGGAAAAGGGGCTTGTTGAGTCGCGCGAATTGGAGCAGGGAGTGCGGGATTCGTGGGACATGCTGGGACAGAATCTCGGCGTGGAGAACGCGGACGAGCGTGAGGCTGTTTTGGGACGTACTGTCGGTGAGACTTCGGCTCCGGCTGTAACGCCTTCCCTGCCGTGGCAGCGTGTCATGGAGTCCATGCCCCCGTTTTTGCCGGAGGACGCCGTTCTGGTAGTTGAAGAACACGCGCCCTGTGTCGGCCTTTGGGAAGACGTGGGAGTTGTTTTTGAAGAAGCCCCGAAGGACTTGGGCTTGCCCGAAGCGAGCCGGGTGTGCAGGGCGGCAGCATGGCTGTTGGCCGGGCGCAAGCATTGCCCCGAGTCCATGCCGTGGGCCGAGCGTGAAATCGTGGTGGCCGTGGTGGCTGCCTCCGCGTGATAGGGGAGTCTGCATGCTTGTTACCAATGATCTTATGAACGGTAGGGCATTTGAGAATATTACCGCGGTCGTGTTTGATTGCGACGGCGTCCTGATTGATTCCGAAGAGGCTAACCGTACCTATTATAACATGCTGCTGGAGCACGTGGGCCTCGCTCCCATGACCCCGCAACAGGCCGCCTATTGTCATTGTCACACCTGCTCAGAGTCCGTGGCTCATATCGTGCCCGAAAATCTGCTGGACGATGTGCTCGCGTTTCAGGCTTCATTCGATTACGCGAATTTGTTGCCGTATTTGCGGCGTATGGACGGTCTGGTCGAGTTTCTCTGGTGGTTGCGGGATACCGGGCATTTGCTGGCAGTAAACACTAGCCGCACCAATTCCATGGATATGGTGCTCAGCGCCATGGACCTGGAGGGGTATTTCTTCCCTGTGGTTACTTCGGCCAAGGTGAGGCGGCCCAAGCCGCATCCTGAAGGATTGCATCAGATCATGAACAAGATCGGCGTGCATCCGCGAGAGCTCGTCTTCATCGGTGATTCCATCGTGGACCAACATTGTGCGCAGGAGGCCGGGGTTCGCTTCTGGGCCTATGACAACCCGTCCCTTGAAGCGAATCTGCATATTACCGACTACTGGACCCTGCGCCGTTGCATGCAGCGGGCAAACTCTCGTATTAGTGCTTGATTTACGGCAAGTGCTGTGCCAACTTGATTGTACCTGCCGATGCCTTCGGGTGATAGTCGGCTTTTGACAGGAGGATAGATGGATTACGTTGTTTTGGCCATTGCTCAAGTGCTCGGATTCGTTCTGACGGCCTACATGTGGATTGTGATCATTTCCGCCTTGATCACATGGGTGAACCCCGATCCGTATAACCCCATTGTGCGCTTTCTGCGTGGCATCACAGAGCCGGTTTTCTACAAGATTCGCAGGACGCTTCCTTTTGTTTTTGTCGGCGGTATTGATTTGTCACCGTTGGTGGTCATTTTGGTCATTCAGGTTCTCAAGATCGTTGTGGTGGGAAATCTTATGCGTCTGGCATATTCGATGGGCGGTGCGTCGGTCCTGTAAACCGATGATGGAGGGAGAGAATCATGTCTGTCTCAAAAATCGATCTGCTGAACAAGCGTTTCACAAAACGCATGTTCGGGTATTCCCGGCTTGAAGTGGATCAGTTCCTTCTTGAGGTCGCAGAAGCCATGGGGGCCATGGCCGATAATCAGAAGGAACTCCGCAAAAAGGTCAAACGTCTTGAATCCGCCGTTTCCGAGTACCGCAAGCGTGATGAAACCTTGCGCGATACGCTCATGAGCACACAGAAGATGGTGGACGACCTCAAGGTGCAGGCCTCCCGAGAAGCGCAAATTATTATGGATGAGGCCCGTTCAAAGGCCGAATCCACAGTTCAGAAAGGCCATCATCGGTTGGCCCAGATTCACGAAGAAATTGAAGCCCTGAAACGGCAGCGTTCCCAGTTCGAAATTCAGCTGAAGTCGCTATTGGATTCCCATTTGAAGATGTTGGACTACAATGACCCTGAAATGGAAAAGATTGAAGAGATGGAATCCAAACTGACTTACCTGAAAAAAGCTGAATGAACCGGGAAAACCACACACCAAATCATCAATTTGCACGCAAAAGCAGCCGCTGCGGCTGGATGCTTGACGTATGGGTACAGCCCGGAGCCAAAAAGAGTTCTTTGGCAGGGGAGTATCAAGGTTGTGTCAAGATCCGTCTCAGTGCGCCTGCCGTTGATAACAAGGCCAACAAGGCTCTTGTCGCTTTTGTCGCCGATACACTCGGTCTCAGAAAAAAACAGGTACGGATGGCGTCTGGACAGACCAATAGAAAAAAGGTCCTGTCCATCGACAGTGTCGCTGAACCCGACTGGAAGCGATTGGTTCCCACCGGGTTGTGAATAACGTGTGAACGCTTAACGGAAGGAGCGTCCAATGGAACAGAAAGATCTCGAAATCATTGAACAGTTTGGCAACGAAGATCCTCAGCTTAAAGCTCTATGGGACCAGCATATCATTTACGAGAAGATGCTGGATAAGCTTGAGTCCAAGTCGTACCTGAGTCCTACGGAAACTCAGGAGATCAAGGAACTCAAGAAGAAAAAGTTGGCTGGCAAGACCCAAATGCAGACGATATTGGATAAATATCGAGAAAAAGAGGAGTAGACCATGGAGCTCACTGGGGCCCAGATTCTGTTGAAGTGTTTGGAAAAGGAAGGGGTCGATGTCGTTTTCGGATTTCCGGGCGGCGCAGTTATTGACATCTATGATGAGATTCCCAACTTTTCCGTCGAACATATTCTAGTACGCCACGAGCAGGGTGCGATTCATGCCGCAGACGGCTATGCCCGCGCCACGGGCGATACCGGAGTATGTCTCGTAACCTCGGGTCCCGGTGCCACCAATACCGTAACAGGTATTGCCACGGCCTATCTCGATTCGATTCCCGTGGTCATATTCACGGGGCAGGTTCCCCGGCCGTTGATTGGCAATGATGCTTTTCAGGAAGTGGACATTGTCGGAATTACACGGCCCTGTACAAAACATAATTATCTGGTTCAGGATGTTTGCGACCTGGCCAGAATTGTTAAACAGGCATTCTACATAGCACGTTCGGGCAGGCCCGGCCCGGTGTTGGTCGACCTGCCCAAGGACGTGCTGAACCAGAAATGCCGGTTCGACTATCCCGAGAAAGTGAGCATGCGCAGCTACAATCCCAACGTGAAGCCGCACGTGGGACAGGTGCGCAAGGTTGCCGGGTTGATCCGCAAGGCCGAACGTCCGCTCATCTATTCCGGCGGCGGGGTGGTCTCGTCCAAGAGTCATGAAGAATTGCGCTGGCTTGCCCAGGAGTTGCGTATTCCCGTGACGTCCACGCTCATGGGCCTCGGCGCATATCCGGGCGATGATGAGGAATTGTGGCTCGGCATGCTGGGTATGCACGGCACTTACAGTGCAAACATGGCCATTCACAATTGCGATTTGCTGTTGGCCGCAGGCGCGCGTTTTGATGACCGCGTCACTGGCAAGATCAGTGAATTCGCGCCCCATGCCACCATCGTTCACATCGACGTTGATCCCACATCCATTCAGAAGAATGTTTCCGTGCATGTGCCGCTTGTGGCGGACTGCAAGGAGGCGCTTGGCGCATTGCAGAAGGAAATGCAGGCACTGCGTGATGAAATGGATTGGGAACGCAAACATGAACAGTGGTTGGCCCAGATCCAGGAATGGAGGCGCATGCATCCGTTGACCTACCTGGACGACGAAGAAAAAATCAAGCCACAGTATGTTGTTGAGAAAATAGATGAAATCACCAAGGGTGAAGCCATCATCTGCACAGAGGTTGGGCAGAACCAGATGTGGGCGGCCCAATTTTGCACGGTCAAGGAACCGAACATGTTCCTGACGTCCGGCGGGTTGGGCACCATGGGCTATGGATTCCCTGCTGCTCTGGGCGCACAGCGGGCCTTTCCCGATAAGCTGGTCATTGATATTGCCGGAGACGGCTCCATCCAGATGAATATTCAGGAGATGATGACCGCCGTTTGCAACAAGCTGCCGGTCAAGATCGTTATCCTCAACAACGGCTATCTGGGCATGGTCCGTCAGTGGCAGGAACTTTTTTATGAAAAGAATTATTGTGCGACCTGCATGGATGCGCAACCCGATTTCGTGAAATTGGCCGAGGCCTATGGTGCGGCCGGATTTCGGGTTACCCGCAAACAGGACGTGCAGAGTGTGCTCGAAGAGGCGTTTGCACTGGATAAACCTGTTATCGTGGATGTCCGCGTGGAACAGGAAGAGAATGTGTACCCGATGGTTCCGGCCGGAGCCTCGCTGACCGAGATGCTGCTCGTATAAGGAGAAAATCACCATGAGACATACGCTTTCCGTCATGGTTGAGAACGAGCCCGGCGTCCTTTCCAGGGTTGCGGGGTTGTTCAGTGGCCGTGGCTTTAACATCGAGTCCCTCAACGTGGCACCCACCCTGGAAAAGGGTGTTTCCCTCATGACCATTGTCGCCGAGGGTGACGAAGCCATTATCGAACAGATCGTAAAACAGCTTCGCAAGCTGGTTCCCGTTATCACGGTCAAGGACCTGACCGAGGTTCAGTCCGTGGAGCGCGAGACCGTGTTGCTCAAGCTTAATGCGGAAGATTCCAAGCGGGCCGAAATCCTGCGTGTGACCGATATTTTCCGTTGCAAAATCGTGGACGTGAGCTGCGACGAGCTGACGGTCGAATGTACGGGAGACCGGGGCAAGATCAAGGCCATCGTCAACCTTCTCGGCCGGTTTGGCATCAAGGAAATTGCCCGTACCGGCAATGTGGCCATGAAACGGTCCATGCAGATGGACTGAGGCCTGCCGGAGTATCATTGTTTGGGATGGCTGCCGGAATATGAGGGCAGCCTATCCCCGTTTTTCTGTTCATCAGCCCGTACGCAACCACCAGTACGGGATAAATAATCTCAGGAGTATTAGTCATGAAAGTTTATTACGAAAAGGATGCCGACCTCAAACTGCTCAAGGACAAGACGGTTGCCATCATCGGTTATGGCAGTCAGGGGCATGCACATGCGCAGAACCTGCGTGATTCCGGCATCAAGGTCGTCGTGGGCCAGCGTCCTGGCGGTCCCAACTATGACCTTGCCAAGGAGCACGGCTTTGAACCCGTGTCCGCGGCCGAGGCCGCCAAGCAGGCCGACCTGATCATGATCCTGCTGCCGGATCAGGTTCAGGCTTCCGTGTTCAAGAACGATATCGCTCCGAACCTCGAAGCCGGCAATGTGCTGGCATTCGGTCACGGATTCAACATCCATTTCCAGCAGATCGTTCCTCCGGCGGACGTCGACAGCATTCTGATTGCCCCCAAGGGGCCGGGCCACATGGTGCGTCGGACTTATACCGAGGGCGGAGCCGTTCCGGCGCTGGTCGGCGTGTCTCAGGACGCTTCCGGCAAGGCGCTGGAGATCGGTCTTGCCTATGCCAAGGGCATCGGCGCCACCCGTTCCGGCGTTATCGAGACGACATTCAAGGAAGAAACCGAAACCGACCTGTTCGGTGAACAGGCCGTGCTTTGCGGTGGTTTGACCGAGCTGTGCAAGGCCGGTTTCGAAACGTTGGTGGAAGCCGGATATCAGCCTGAAGTGGCCTACTTCGAATGCCTGCACGAACTCAAGCTGATCATCGACCTGATGTATGAAGGCGGCATGGCCACCATGCGTTATTCCATCTCGGACACGGCCGAGTTCGGCGATTACGTCACCGGACCCCGTGTTATTGGCGAGGAAAGCCGTAAAGCCATGAAGGATGTGCTCAAGGAAATCCAGAACGGTACCTTCGCCCACAAGTTCATTCTGGATAACCAGGCTGGTCAGCCCATCCTGCGGGCACAGCGTCGTCTTGGTCAGGAACATCAAATTGAAGAAGTCGGTTCCCGTCTTCGCGAAATGATGAGCTGGCTCAAGAAATAGCCCGCTTGATTCTGGATCGTATTGGGCGGCCCTTTGGGGCCGCCTTTTTTTGTTTGGTCATGCATATTCCGTGGGTTCACCGGGGGGGGGGAAATGTGCTTTAAGGTATGGGGATCATATCGCATCATTTTGATTTTTGATGATAAAAAAATAAATTTCGGAAAAGTGTGTCTTTAGCGCTTGACCAGAATTGTTTTGAGGCATAAACCCGCTTGCTCAATTCAACGCGAGGTGAATGCAATGGCAATGGAAACACTCTATCTGGGGCTGCTGGTATTTGTGGCCGAAGCTGCGGTTTTAACGCTCGGAACCATCCGTGTGATGGTTTCCATGCTTGGAGAGCGCAGGACCGCGCTGGTGCTCGGCGTTCTGGAAATGCTCATATGGGTTTTGGGAACCTCTACGGTGATCATGCGTGTGGGCGAAATTCCGTTTCTGGCAGTTTGCTATGCCCTTGGTTTCGGTGTGGGAACCGCGTTGGGCATTACCTGTGAAAAGAAGCTGGCTATGGGCAATGTGGTTTTGCGGATCATCAGCCAGAGCTCTGGCAAGTCCATTGCCGCGCTGGTGCGCGAGGCAGGTTATGGCATCACCACGGTGACGGGCGAAGGTGTGGAGGGTCCTGTCACCGTGCAATTTGTGGTTTGCAAACGCAAGGACATGAAGGAAGTGCTGGATGTTGCCAGAAGCGTGGATCCGGATCTGTTTTATACGTATGAAACAGCTGGAGCGTCCAAGGTGCATCGGCCACAGCGGGCCGGTGTGTGGTCGCGTCTTGCGTGCCGCAGGCCGTGGCCCGTTCGCCAGGCGTAAATCTCACCCGAACTGTTGAAGGTTGAACCCCGCTTTCGCGGGGTTTTTCTTTTAGGGGCGCACGCTGGAAGGTTTGGTCTTGATGTCGATGACCGGGGTTTGGTCGATGGCTTCCAGTTTGTCCACCTCTATGCACAGCGGCGAGGGGATGGCTGCGATGGTTACCCTGTGCAGTCCGATGGGATTGGGTCGCCATGGAGAGCGGGTGGCAAAAACACCGCGCATGGGGCGGCTCTTGTCCCCGCGGGGATGCACCTGCATGACGTCGCGCCTGCCCAGATGCAACCATGTGAAGAGGTCGATTTCCATGCCCGGTTCAAGGCCGACCATGGCTTCGGCATATTGTGGATCGATTTCTATTCTGGCCCGGACAGCACCGGGTTCGTGTTCCATTTTTGCCGGACCGTTGGGTTTCGTGATGCTTGAGCGGACAATGCCGATGGTCTTGAGGTCCATTGCTTCCTCCAATTGGCTTATGCGTCGAAGTGGTCGAATCCGTTCAAGGTGAACGGTGTCCCGTTTACGGTAATGGTGCCGGAATCGTTTATCCTTCCCAGAGCGCGTACGCCCGGGATGGTCAGAATCTTGGACTTGAAGGCTTCCGGGGCGGCGGTTCCGAGCAGGGCGTAGTCTTCGCCGCCCACCATGAACACGTCTTCCGCTGTGACGTCTGTCTGTTCGGCAAACCGGATAACCTCGTCATGGATCATGTCCGGGCTGACGGTCAGGTCCGCTCCCGGCTTGCTGCCGAGCAGCCGCGGTAGGTCTCGTGCCAGTCCGTCGGAAACGTCCATGAGGCTGGATGTGCCTGCTGCGGACAGGAGGTTCGCCACCATTGTTTTCGGTTTGGGACGCAGGTGGGCCTGAACCGCTTGGGGAAATGTTTCGGCGGCCTTGATTCCATCCTTTTCGAGAAGGGAGAGCCCTGCACGAGCAAGGCCCGGTTCCCCGCAAACAAAGAGAACGTCGCCGGGGTTGCCGCCGGTGCGGGGAATGAACCGGCCGCTCGGGCCGGGAGTGCCCCATATGGAAATGGAAACGCCCAGTTTATCAGACCGGCTCAAGTCGCCTCCTGCCAGCGGCATGTCGTTTTGCCGGGCTAGGGCGGCCATGCCGGAAAAGAATTTTTCCCAGAAGGAACGGTCAAGCCCTGAAGGGATCATCAGGTCCATGGTAAAGGCCAGCGGTCTGCCGCCCATGGCCGCGATGTCGCTGACATTCACGGCAAGGGCCTTGTAGCCGATGTCCTGCGGGGAAAAATAGCTTCTGCGGAAATGAATGTCTTCGAGAAAGAGGTCCGAGCTGACGCAGAACGGGCCGCCTTGGGACAGCACTGCGCAGTCGTCGCCGCGCCCCAGTTCAAGGGCGGCGCTGTCCGTGGCAAAGTGTTCGTCGATCAGGGACAAAAATGC
Organism: Pseudodesulfovibrio senegalensis; assembly: GCF_008830225.1. NCBI lineage: Bacteria > Pseudomonadati > Thermodesulfobacteriota > Desulfovibrionia > Desulfovibrionales > Desulfovibrionaceae > Pseudodesulfovibrio > Pseudodesulfovibrio senegalensis. The sequence continues at coordinate 131,407 of NZ_WAIE01000005.1, read as the reverse complement.
TTCTTCGGACTGTATGCTCATTGATAGTTCCTTGGTTTAGAGCAGTTCCACGTAGTCTTCAATGATGACCTTGAGGCCGAATCCCGGAAAATTGATGCGGTATTTGTTGGGTTCCACCCGGGCGATGATTTTGCCCTTGCCGAATATCTTGTGTTTGCAGAATCCCAGTTTTTCGGACGGCTTATTCGATGATCCCGCCGTTTCTCCGGAGGGATGGCCTGCTGCTGCAGGAGTAGCCTTTTTCGAGATTTGCGGTTCCATGCCGCCGGAATAGGCCTCACGTAGGCGGGAAAATGTGTGGCTCGGCAATTCGAGGACAAACGGGCTGGGCAGGGCAGGTTCGGAAACCCCGTTGAACCTGTTGTATATGGTCTTGGGTACGAAAAGGTGCAGGGAATTCATGGCCCGCGTGCAGGCCACGTACATGAGCCGCCGTTCCTCTTCCAAATCTTCGGGGCGGTTCATGGCTTTTTTGGAAGGAAAGCGGTCTTCCACGCAGTCAATGATGATCACGGCCTTCCATTCCAGTCCCTTGGAGGAATGGACTGTTGAAAGCACCACGGCGTTTTCCTTGCGTTTTTCCTCGTCCGGGTCCCCATCAAGGCTCAGGTCGCCAAGAAATGATTCAAGCTCCGTATAGTTGGCCGCGATCTGGCCGAGTTGCTCAAGGCCGGCCTGACGCTTAGGGTAGTCGTCCGGGTATTTGGCCGTGAGGATCGGCGTGTAAAAGGTCATGATCCGCTCCATGATCGCTGAGGGCTTCATGGGGTTGCGGCGGATGGCGTCCAGTTCGTTGAGCAGGTCGTCAAGGTCCTGATGCTTTGTGCGCATGGTGCGCAGGTATTTTTCCTTTCCGTCGGTGTGCAGGGCCTCGTATATCTTGTTGACCGTCTTCGGGCCGACCCCCTTGATGTGCTCCAATGAACGCTGCCATGCCATGAGGTCGTGCGTATTCAGCACGAGCCGCAGCAGGCAGAGCACATCCTTGACGTGTGCGGCTTCGTGAAAGCGGATGCCGCCGTATTTCTGGTATTTGATGCCGATGCGCGTGAGCGCCACTTCAAGGTGGTAGGATTGGTAGCCCGCGCGGAAGAGCACGGCCACTTCGTGCAGCGGGTATTTTCTGCCCAGTTCGATGATTTTGTCCGTGACCAGCCGGGCCTGTGTCTGGTCGCTGATGGGATAAATGACCTCGGGCAGTTGCTCGCTGGGCAGTTCGGAAAACAGCTTTTTTTCAAATTTGGTTTGCGCGTTTTCCAGAATGTGGTTGGTCATGGTCAGGATGGGCTGAACGCTGCGGTAGTTCTGTTCCAGCCGGATGATCTTTGCGCCCTTGAAGGTCTTGGGAAAATCCAGAATGTTGGCCACGTTGGCACCGCGAAACGCATAAATGGACTGGGCGTCGTCGCCAACGGCCATGACATTGCCGGAGTCTCCGGCCAGCTGTTGGACGATGCGCGCCTGAACACGGTTTGTGTCTTGGTATTCGTCCACCATGATGTAGCGGTAGCGGGCCTGCAGCTGGTTGCGCAGGGGGTCGTTTTCCGAGAGCAACTGGTCGAGCCGGAAGAGGAGATCATCATAGTCGACAAGCGCGTGGTTTTTTTTGAATTCCTCGTATCCCCTGGAAATTGTCTCGAAATCCTCGACATAGGAGGCAAGATGGTAGGCCTCCTGCTCAACAATGGCATCAATGGGGCGTTCCTTGTTGCGGGACTTGGTAATCATGTCCAACAAGGTGTTTTTTTTGGGGTAGGACTTGTCCCCCTTGCCCAATTGCAGGTCGCTGCGTACGTCGCGGACGATGGCTTCGGAGTCGCCCCGGTCCAGCAGGGTGAATCCGTTGGGAAAACCGATGTCGTGCGTATTCATGCGCAGGGTGGCGTAGGCGAATGAATGGAACGTGCCGCCGCTGGTGCCGTGCAGGGAGCGGCCGAGGATGGTTTCGGTCCGCTGGAGCATTTCCTGCGCGGCCTTGCGTGTGAAGGTCAGCAGCAGAATTTGTGACGGGTCCACGCCCTGTTCCACCAGATGGGCCAGTCGATAGACGATGGTGCGAGTTTTGCCGCTGCCCGCGCCGGCAATGACCAGAACCGGGCCTTGGGTATGTTGGACGGCTTCGAATTGGGCTGCGTTGAGTTCGTTTTCGTAATCTATGCTCATGAAGTAATTCCGAAATGGTCGAGAATGAGTTTGCCCGCGTCACGCATGCGTTTTGGCGTGTGTCCCTGCGAGTCGTAAAAAATGGCTCCGTAGGCCGTATGTGTGCCGGATCGTCCGTATGTGCCGAAGACTTCGTCCCTGTTGAACTTGGCCTTGAGGTCGAAGCCGGGCCGAGCAAGGCAGAGCAGATCCGGTGCCCGGTCCAGAAAGGGGCCGGGGTATAATTCTGCTGCGCCGAAGACTCTTTCAATGACCTTCTCGCCGTTGTAGGTCAAGTTTTCCAGCGCGTTGCATATCTGCGGCACAAGGGAAACGGTTTGTTCCCTGCTGAGGGCGCTGCGTGAAAAGCGGTCTCGTGTATGCAGGTAGATGCGACCCGGATCAAGTGCAAAGGCACGGCTTTCTCCGGCTATGCAACTGGAATCCCATTCATTGTCCGGGATACGCGTCTGATGCAACCAACCATGTTGCCGGAGCAGGGCATTGATGTCCACTTCGGTCTTGAGTTCGGTGAAACCATGATCGGCCAGCACGATCAGCCGCTTGGGATCGGGTAAGGCGTCATAGCGGTCAAGGACCAAGCCCACAGCCTTGTCCCAGAGACGCAGGAACCGCATGCAGCGGTCATGCAGGGGGTGATCATGATCCCGCACCGCGTGCATCAGAAAGTGGAAAAGCCGGTCCGTCTCCGTGAATACCAGAACGAACAGGTCCCAGGCCAGATCGGGCCACATCATTTCCACGGCGTCCAGCCGCGATTGCAGTGTAGCCTCCAGTTCGTTCAGCAGGTGTTCGGGATCCGAAATGCCGCGTGTGGTATCAGCCTCGAGGCGGTAGCCTTTGTCTGCGAGTTCTTGAGCAAGAAAAGGCGGGTAAACGGCTTGATCAAGGCTTTCAGCCACAAAACCAGAAACCAGCATGCCGCGAATGGGCCGGGCCGGATAGGTGTTCGGCAGGTTGATGACCCGGGACACCAGCCCGCGTTCCCCCAGTTGGTCGAAAATCGTGGGTACGGCCACCTGGCTGAAATTGGCGATGCCGGACTGATAGGTGTTCGGGTCAAAGCGGGCAAAGCCGAATACGCCGTGTTCTTCCGGGCCTGCAGCTGTGAACAGCGAGGTCCAGTTCACCGGCGAAAGCTCCGGCAGTTCCGCGCGAATTGTAGCTGCCTGCCTTGCAATCCGGGCTATGGAGGGCAGGGAGTCACCCCAACTTTTCGCCAACTCGAGAGGCAGGCCGTCCAATCCGATGACCACGCAACGCGCACGGGTGCGGGCGGTATGGGAAAGCAGGAGACTCATAGTCTTCGGCTATTCAATAAATGCTTCATGTTTTTTGAGGAAGAACGAAGGGTTGTATGAAAGTTTTGCCTTTCTCAGTCCTTCGTCGTCCAGATCCTGTTCCCGGTTCACGTTGGTGAATTCGGTGCCCTGATTTTCGAGGAACATTTGATTGATGGCTTGATAGACGCCTTTGTAGGCGATGTTGCCCTTTTCAAAATGGATGACCACAGTATCGTCGCACAACGGTTCGGCCACAGTATAGGCAATGACTTTTCCATCGACACGCAAGGTGGCTCCGCGCAGATTGCCGATACGGTCGAGATTGGTCAACACCCGCTTGATGGCTGTGTTCTCCGCCACCAACGCCTCGGAGGGATTGTTTTCCTCGAACCAGCGAATCCATTCGGCCTGCATGTCCAGCACTTCTTCCACGCATTCCGTATCCATGGGAGTGTATTCCCAATCATATTTCTTTTTGAACTGGTTGAGCAGGTTTTTCTTTTTGTGGAATGCCTTGCCACGCAGGGCAATGAGTTCTTCCACCGAGTATACGTAATCCCATTGTCCCCGTTTTTCGTTGAAGGTCGCCTTGTCGCCAAACGCTTTTTTCCAGATTGTGGCCAGATAGTCGGGAATGCGGATATATTTGCTGCAGTCGCGCATGGCCGTGCATTTGGCCCAGTCATATTCGTCCCACGGCCCGACCGGTGCCCAGCAGGCGGTCTCCGGATAGTTTTGTCGAATCCAGACCAGTCCGTTGTGAAAGGCCCATTCCAATTGATAGTATTCGGCCCATCCCCAGACATTGGCAAAGGCGAAGTCCGAGGTCATGAGTTGCGGGCATCCGTTCAGGGCCGCACTGTATTCCTCTTGCCGTTCGAGGCTTACGGGTGTGAAATCAAGCGCCATTTGGGGTTATCCTTGCGTTGCGGTCTTTGAACATGGCGAATTTCGGCCAGTTCCTGAATTTGAAAACATAAAGCAGTGTGGAGGATTGCACCACCTGCGAACAGAGCATGGCGATCCATATGCCTGTGGAAACCATCATGACCTCATGGCCGAGCATGTAGGCCAGAGGCAGGCGCAGGAACCATGTTGCGCCGCCCATGATGAGCATGTTCCATAGGGTGGCTCCGGCTCCGTTGAGCGCTCCGGCCAGTATCATGCTGGCCAGAGTGAAGGGGATGGCCAGCACGTTCCACCACAGGTAATCCATGGCTTGAGCGCCCACGGCCGGATCAAGGGTGAAGATGTCCACGGCGGGCTGCATGAATTGCCAGAGCACCATGGCGAAAAGAATGATGAAGATTTCACCGATGCCCAGTATGCGCAACCCGAAGCGCCGGGCTTCATCTGCCTGCCGTGCTCCGAGGTAGTGTCCTGTCAGTATGCTGGCGGTCATGTTGAAGGCAAACGCCGGCAAAAAGAGAAACGACTCAATGCGCAGCCCGATGGCCATGCCAGCCAGCGCGTCTATTCTGCCCTGCGGCAGGCTGGCGGTGATGGCATAGAGCACGAGATAGCCGGAGTGCCAGACTATCTGAAACAGCCCTGCGGGCCAGGATACGCGGACCACGTAGGGCATGGCTTTTTTTATCCAGCGCCATGGCGCAAGCGTTCCTTTCCCGAGATCACCCCGCATGAAGAGAACGATCAGGTTGAAGACGGCGCCGGCCGTCACTGATCCGAAGGTGGCCCAAGCCAGGCCCTTGAAGCCTATTTCCGGAAGACCGAACCACCCCAGCCCCAATCCGAGATCCAGATAGGTGTTGGCTGTGGTCACGATGACCATGCAGTACAGGGGTTGCATTACGCGTTTGCGTGCGCGGAATACGGCATTGGTAATGATGAGCATGAAATAGGGGGGCAGCACATACAGGTAGACCTGAAAGAAGTAGTCGGTGACCGAGCGCATTTCTGCCGGAACCTGCAATGCGGTGAGTAACAGGTCCTTGATCGGCAGGCATAAAAACATGAACAGGGTTCCCATGAGCAAGCCGAGCAAAACGCAGAGGCCGATATAGCGCTGGACTCGTTTGTGTAGTCCTGCTCCTTCGGATTGGCTGATGGCCGCGACCGCGCCATTGGCAAGGGCTACGGCTACAACGAGCATGAAGAACAGGGATTGTGTAATGATTCCGAGCGAGGCCTGAACTTCGCGGCTGATCTTTCCGGCCACCCACACGTCGGCCACACCGATGAAGAAATGGAAAACCATCATCAGTATCTGGGGCCACGTGAGTTTCCAGATGGTACGGTAAGGCGATTGTGCCATTTGGGCGGCGAAGTCGGAAGGCATCTTTTCTCGCTTGAAGAATGGTTGAACTGCGAAGGAGATAATAGGCATTTTATCGGGAATGCCAACCCGAAAACGAAAAAAAAGGGGAAAGGTTCGATGAGGGAATCAGCCGTGTTCGTGTGGAATATCCCCTTCGACGTGAACGTGCATGTGGGTATGTGGTTTGAGTTGGCCCGGACGTATGGTTCCCTTGCGCATGGCCAGGATGGCGTCCGTGGTGTGGGAGAGGAAATCCGCATCGTGGGAAACAACGAGCCGGGGGATATTCAGGTCGTTGATAATGTGCATGAGTCTGTGCCGTGATTCCGGCGACAGCCCGGTAGTTGGTTCATCCAGAATGAGAACTTTCGGACGCATGGCCAGTATGGTGGCGAGGGCCACGAGTTTTTTTTCTCCGCCGGAAAGCCGGTATGGAACACGCTGTTCATAGCCGTGCAGCCCTATGCTTTGCAGGGTGGCCGTTGCCCGTTCAAGGGCCTCATTTCGAGAAAGACCCTGATTCAGGGGGCCGAAGGCTACATCGTCCAGAACCGTGGGGCTGAAGAGTTGGTCGTCCGAGTTTTGGAACAGGAATCCTATCTTGAGACGGGCCTCGCGAAGCTCCTGTGCCGTTTTTGGTTCCGAACCGAAAAGTTTGACCGTTCCCCGGGTAGGCTTGAGCAATCCCATGAGCACATGCAGAAATGTTGTCTTGCCGGCGCCGTTTGGCCCCATCAGGCCCAGACGGTCCTCGGCGGTCAGGGAAAAATCGACCCCTTGAAGGACCGGTGGTTCTTCCGGGTAGGCATAGTGCAGGCCGTGCATGCTGATGAGTGGGTCTTTAATCATATTATTCCCCTGAGATGCAGGTCGAGAGCGGTCAGTGACGCGCCGAGCAGGACACAAGTAAGGGCAAAGAGTGTGTCGGCTGCCGTTATCCGGTGGTGGGACAGTGTGTACAGCCTGCCTGAAAATCCGCGGCAGAGCATGGCGTTGTTTACTCGTTCGGCGCGGTCCCAGCTGCGGACCAGAAGCATACCTACCAGCCACGCATAGCTTCTGTAGGTGTGTGTGTTGGTACCGGGTCGGAATCCCCGAGCCTGCATGGCCCGGATCATGGTTTCGTATTCCTGCCGGATCACGAAGATGTATCGGTAGGTGAACAGCAGCAGGTGGCACAGTTTTGCCGGGATTCCCAGTGACTGCATGGCCGGCCCCATGTCGCGCATGGGGATTGTGCCGACGAGTGCCATGAGGGTGATGACCGCAGCGTTGGACTTGAACGTCAGCAGCAACGCCAGCCGTACCCCTTGTTGCGTTGCCGTGAGCGGGCCCACAGCAAACACGGCATCTCCAGGAGTGGAAAATGGCAGGAATACCCAGAGAAATGCTATGAACAGATTGACCACAATCAGTCTGCGGAACACATGGATGGGGTCCAGAAGGGCGAGCAGCGTCAGTACGCAGGCCAGCACGAGCGCACACCAGACCGTCAATTGCGTGTTGACCAGCGCAATGGGGACAGTCAGCAGGGCAGCGCAGATGATCCGAATCCGGGGATCCGTGCGGTGAATGATGGAATTGCCTGAGGCAAACGGCTCGGACAGGGAATTCATGCCGACTGTTGTGCCAATCCCACTTCAGGAGCTATTTCCGTGATGGCGTTGATGGCCAGTTGCAGGAAGTCGCCCAGCTCCATGTCCAGCTTCGAACATTCACGGATGGTGTCTCGGTTGACGCTGGCGGCAAAGGCCTTGTCCTTCATTTTCTTTTTCAGACTTTTGGGCTTCATGCCTTCCATTTTCGTGGGGCGCACCAGCGCGGCCGTGTGCACGAGTCCGGTGATGGTCTCGCCGCAGCGCAGGGCATAATCCATGCGTGTTTGCGGGGTGTCCGATCCGTTCATTTCAAAGGCGTGGCGCCGGATGGCGTTCAGGGCCTCTTCGGGCAGCCTCCCTTCGAGTAGTTTTTCGGTGTCCAGCCCGTGGCGAACCACGTTTTCCTTGGTGGTCCCGTAGTCGAGATCATGCAGCAGGCCGGTTATGCCCCACAGCTCCTTGTCTTCATTCAAATGACCGGCAAGGGCGCGCATGACCGCTTCCGATTCAAGTGCGTGATTGATCTGGGCCGGGTCGTTGTTGTGCGTTTTCAACAATCCGAAAGCTTCATTTCTGTCCATGGTCAACAGTCTCCATCAATTCTTTTGCTGGCGTTTTTTGCGTTGGCGGAAACGGTATCAGCATGCCCGCCATGATACAAGTACACATGTCCTGCCGGGGCAATGTATGCGCGTTGCCCGTGATCGCGGTTGTTTCATCTTGCATAAACGGGATGCTGACGGTATCCACCGCCAAGGCAGGGACGTTCTGCCTGTGGTAATTCGCGTCATTGAAAATTTGTAATAACAACAACCGGGAGCTGGCATTGAACAAGGTTGCCGTAATCGGCGGAGGTTTGGCCGGGTGCGAATGCGCATGGAGTCTTGCAAACCGGGGCGTTTCGGTCACGCTCTTCGAGATGAAGCCCCATGTTTATTCCGAGGCACACAGCGAAGAGGGGCTTGCCGAGCTTATTTGTTCCAATTCGTTTCGTTCCAATGAGCCGGAAACCGGTATCGGGCTGTTGAAACAGGAAATGCAGACGTTGGGCAGTCTTGTCATGGAGGCGGCTTTGGCCACGCAGGTTCCTGCGGGCAAGGCGCTGGCCGTGGATAGAAATATGTTTTCCGCACATGTGACTGAAGCTGTGGTCCGCCATGAGAATATAGCGCTGGTCCGTCGTGAAGTGGCTTCCTTGGACGATTCTGAATTGCAGGATTTTGACGCGGTGGTGGTGGCGGCCGGCCCACTGGCCAGCAGCTCGCTTGCCGAGGATCTGATCGCTGTCGTAGGCGGTGACAGCCTGTATTTTTATGACGCCATTGCGCCCATTGTGAGCCGGGATTCCATCAATCTGGATGTGGCTTTTTGGGGAAGCCGCTACCGTCCTGAGGATGATGATTACCTGAATTGTCCGATGGATGAAGGGCAGTACAAGGCGTTTGTTAAAGCGTTACTTGAAGGTGAAAAGGTCGTTCCCCGGGAGTTTGAAAAGGAAATTCATTTTGAAGGTTGTCTGCCCGTGGAGGCCATGGCCGAACGGGGCGAAAAGACTCTGGCGTTCGGGCCCCTCAAGCCTGTCGGGCTGGAAGACCCGAAGACCGGGGAAAGATACCATGCCGTGGTGCAACTGCGTGCGGAAAATCGTGACAAGACGGCCTTCAACCTCGTGGGGTTTCAGACCAAGCTCAAGTATCCCGAGCAAAAACGGATTTTTCGCATGATTCCGGGGTTGGAAAACGCCGAATTTCTGCGTTTGGGGTCTATTCATCGCAATACATACGTCAATGCGCCCAAGGTGCTTGAGAATATGGAAATCAAGGCCCGGCCCGGTGTATTCATGGCCGGTCAGATCACCGGGGTAGAGGGATATCTGGAATCCGCTGCCAGCGGTCAGTGGCTCGGCATCATGCTGGCTGCGCGGTTGCAGGGTGGATCCGTCGAGGAGCCGCCGCAGGAAACGGCCCTTGGCGCGTTGTTGGGCCATCTGCGCTCCGAGGCCAAGAAGTATCAGCCGTCCAACGTGAATTTCGGACTCATGCCCGGCCTGCAGAAGAGAATGCCCAAGAAAATGCGCAAGGGCGCGTATGCGCAAAGGGCGCAGGAATCCTTTGCCGCGTGGCTGGAGCGCACAGGCATGGATTCGCGATAACGTCGCTTGCCAACGGGCCGTGTTTTTCGCACCATGCGTGTGAACGAAACAATTATGGGAGCCAGCATGAAAAAACGCAACCAGGGGCTGCAGACAAAAGCCTTGCATGCGGGGCACACGCCGGATTCGGATACCGGGTCACGGGCGGTGCCTATTCACATGACCACCAGCTACGTGTTCAAAGATACCGAACACGCTGCAGACCTTTTTGCGCTCAAGGAGCCGGGGTTTATCTATACCCGGCTCATGAATCCCACTACGGACGTTTTGGAAAAACGGCTTGCGTCAATGCATGGCGGAGCCGGCGCGCTGGCCGTTGCTTCGGGCATGTCCGCGGTATTTTATGCGGTGGCATCCATTGCCTCAGCCGGTCAGAATATCGTGACCGGATCCAATTTGTACGATGGCTCCAGCACCCTGTTTCGTCAGACCCTTTCCCGTTTCGGTATCGAGGTCCGTTTTGTGGAATCCTCGTCTGCGGACAACTTCAGGGCTGCCATGGACCAGAACACCCGTCTTGTGTATTCCGAGGCCATCGGCAATCCCCGGTGCAATGTGGACGATCTGCCAGCCATTGCGGCCGTGGCGCATGATCACGGCGTGCCGTTCATGCTCGATTGCACGTCTGCGCCGCCGCCCATTGGCGACCCCTTCGGGTTCGGTGCCGACATTGCCGTGTATTCGCTGACCAAGATTGCCGGAGGCCACGGCACGGCCATGGGCGGGGCCATCGTGGAAAAGGGAGATTTCGACTGGCTGGGAAACGGGCGGTTTCCTGAAATTTGCGCCCCGGACCCGGCCTACAACGGCATGAGTTTCTGGGAGGCTTTGGATTGTGGCCAAGGCAAGGCGCGTCCCGTGTTCTGCAGCAAGGTCCGTGCGGGCATGCTGCGCGACACCGGGGCGACCATTTCCCCCATGAATAGCTTTCTGATCATGCAGGGTTTGGAAACTTTGCCCATGCGGGCCGAAAGGCATTGCTCCAATGCCCAATCCGTTGCCGAGTTTTTGGCTGACCATCCGAAAGTGGACTGGGTCAACTATGCCGGGCTTGCGGATCATCCGGATAATGAACGCGCCCGTAAGCTGTTTCCGCTTGGACCGGGAGCCGTGTTCGGCTTTGGCGTCACCGGGGGGCTTGCGGCTGGCAGGAGGTTTATTGAAAATGTCGAGTTGTGTTCGCACCTCGCCAATATCCTCGATGCTCGGACCTTGGTCATTCATCCGGCCAGCACCACGCATTCCCAATCCTCGCCGGACAAACAGCGGGATGCAGGCGTGACCCCGGACATGGTGCGTATTTCCGTTGGCCTTGAAGACGTGCACGATATCATCGCCGATCTGGATCAGGCCCTGAGCAAAACGTAATCTTCGTTTGTATGATGATTGTAAAAAGCCTCTCATTGCGAGAGGCTTTTTTTTGCTGTTGGACAACAACTTTTGTTATTTGTTAGCTGTTTAAAATTGGTTTATTGATGGTCTTATCGTAAGAGCAATGTGTTTATCGGTTTCATTGGATGATTAATCTGTTGTTTTCAGAGGCGCTTTGTGTGGTTTCATTTGGTGATTGTGCTGATGCTGTGTTGGACATGCTGTTCGTGTGCGCTTTCCGATTCGGTTGATCTTTTCCCCGGGCCGGCAACGCCTGTTTGTACCATGAATGTTTTTTTGGAACATGGACAGGCTGATCAGGCTGTTGTTGTTTATCGCAATAACATGGCGTGGTTTCGACAGCATGCCCAAGATCCGGAAGTCTGCGCGGCTGTGAAGTGTCTGGGCGTTGCGCAGTATGCCCGTCATGCGCATGATGTTGATGATGCGCTTCGATCATTGCGTTCCTGTTCCCGGCCTGCCGAAGTGGTCGCGTGGACCGAAACGCGTGAATCCTTGCAGTCGGCGCGATCGCTTCATGCGGATCTGGTGGCTTTGCCGCCGTTTGCGGATCCGCAGTATCGCCCCGCTCAGCTTGTAGATTTGCGGCTTGCTGTTGGTGCTGTGGAGCAACAATACAAGAATAAATCTCTCTGCCTGTTCATGCGGCATGCGTTTGATGAAACAGCTTCGTTTTTTGTTAGATATCCGTTGAACATTTCCCCGGAAGAATTTTTTGCGACCTATCATGAAAGCGTCATTGAATGGATCAATGGGTTGTGCCTCAAGGACGTTTTGCGGATGCAGAAGCAGTATGGGCAATGGTTGCCGAAGGTGTGCAGAAGCAGGCTGGCCGCGAGAGTGTTTGCGCTGGATCATGATCCGACCATGTGTCCCGGATTGCAGGGGTGGATGCATTCGTTTGGATTGGTCCGCGATATGGGGCTTGCCGACAGCATTGTCCCGGAATTGAGGGTTGCTTTTGTGCACGCAACGAGTCCGGTCGCTTTTGCGCGAAAAATGATCGCCTTTCCGGTTGCCGTGCGCAAAGACATGAACGTGATTTCCGTTGTTGCCGACGACGAGCGGCCATATGCGGATGCGGGGGTGCGGGATGCGGACGTGGTGGTTGCCGTTGCCGTGCTTTTGTCCCGGTGTGGACGGTTCGTGGAGAATTGCGAAGGACGTGAATATGTGAACGGCATGCAGGTTCGAACCATGACGTCCGATGACTTCGGTGCGGCCCGGAAAAAGGTGTTGGGGGATTGGGAGGCCGGGAGCACGGGGGATGGCGGCATCGAAGGATACCACCTGCTGGAAAGGGCCGAGGATTGGTTTTTCGGGGAGGACACGAAAGAAGCAGCAGACGAAAAGGGCGATAAAGGTGTCTGGTTTCGGGTTTGCGACGTGGAGTGCGACAAGACCGCCACGGTGCAGTATTGTGTTTATGACCGGGCAAGTCATAGAATATTTACTGATTATGCGGATATACGGAGTCTTTCCGGTTTTCAGGTGGCCTGCAAAAAGAAGGTGCAGGCCGCGTCCGACTTTTTGGTTTTGCCCCATGGCACTGTTGATCAAAAGACCGTGGTGGATTTTGAAACGGAGCCTGTGGAAATGCCTTTATCCATGCTTTTTGCCGATGCGGTGGCCGACATGACTAAGTGGCGTCATGCGGACCTGACGGACATGGAACGGGTCATGAACGCGTCAATGCCCGTAACCGTTGAACCGGAGCAATATGACGTTCTCCTTCCTGCGGACAAGCGTTTTGCCTCGATTATTCAAGTAGAGGCGGGGCGTCGCAAGGGGAGCGGATTTTATATCGACGAGAACCTTGTGCTTACCTCCCTTCGGGTTGTTTCCGGTCGGGAAATGGCTGCGGTCTGGTTGCGGGACGGAAGCAAGGTTCAGGGTACTGTCGTGGCTCGGGATGCTCGCGCCGGCCTGGCTCTTGTGCGGGTGCAGCGCCGCGGTGTTCCGGTTCGTCTGCGTCAGGGACAATCGCTTCCGGCCGGGGAGCGTGTCATGGCCTGTGGATATGCACGCAAGGGGGGCCCCACGGCGTTGCCCGGTGTGATCGGGGCTGTGCGCAAGTATTGCGTGGGCGAACAGGGCGCAGGGGCGGCCCGCGTGGTGCAGACGGATTGTCCGTTCAAGGCTGAAGCTATCGGCGGACCTTTATTTTTGGGCAATGAGGTGATCGGGATCACCTGCAATGCACAATCGGACGCGGAAAATGGGTTGAGTCTTGCGGTTCATTATTCCGAGATTATTGATTTCATTCGGCATGCGGGCTTTGATTATGTCACGGGAGGGGAGTGATGCGGCGGTTGTTGTTTGTGATTGCAATGTTTTTGCTTGTGTCCGGCTGCGTGAAGCCGCGCTACGGTATGGTGGCTGATACTGAAACAGATCTTATGTATGGTTCCTGTGTATCCAATGACTTCATTGTCGACCCGTCGTTGTTTGGCAACAAGCAGCTCAAAGTGCGCATACGCAATACTTCCGGTGATGAGGCGTTTGATCTGAGCTGTTTCCGGGACGTCTTGGAACAGGCGTATTCCGATTCCGGGTACACGTTGGCGCACAATGGGGATTTTGGTGTGTATCTCGACATCAACGTGAAGTATTCCGGCCAGATTCAGGACAACTACGCCGAGGAAGGGCGGCGTATCGGTGGCGTTTCCGGAGCATTGGCCGGTGCGTACCCGGGGTTCGAGGCAGGCAAGAACGGGGATATGCTCATGGGTGGGGCCGTCGGTGCAGTGGTGGGGGCAACTCTTGGAGCTGTTGCCGGAGCTTTTGTTACAGACGATACCTATATCATCGTGGCGGACATCGCCTTGGGAACGACCACGCCCAAGGTACGGGATGACGCCACAACACTGCTTTTTGGTGTTGACCGCAGAAAAAAACGGACCAGAAATAATTTTCGCAGTTTTCGTAGCCTGAAAAAGGTTCGCCTGCACGTTTATGCCGGCGGGAGAATGGTCGGGCAGCGACAGATAGCGGATGGAGTACGCAAGCGGTTCGTAAGTATTTTGAAGGATATCATATGAACAGGGGCGTTCGGGCCCGCCCCTGTTTCTTCGGTCGATTTAAAAAATGATCTTATCTGGAGGCCGTCGCTCCGGAACCACCTGTTTTTCTATTTTCCCTTCGTTCCATTCCTTGGACACATACAAACCGCAGAAGCATGCGCCATATTCCTTGACGTCTTCCTCGCGGTATACGCAGGGACAGAGAATATCCTTGTCGTTTTCATAGTCGCCGTTGGCAAGGCGGCAGGGACAGGCCATATAGCCGAAACGTTTCTTGTTTTCCAGCAGGCTTTCCATGAGCGCCATGGTCATTTCCATGTCGTCATTGAAATAGTATCCCTTGGATTCCTGAAATTTTTTCAGCTGTTCATATAATTGTTTCGCGTCCATATTTCTTACCCCAGAGCTTTGTCTATCTTGTCCTTGTTGAATCCCACCACCACGTCGTCGCCGATGACGATTGTGGGAAACGACACTGCCGGGTTATGCTTTTTGACGGCTTCAATGGTTTGTTTGCGTTCGTCCCCTTCAAGTTTGTCCACGAAGACGCAATTGTATTCGACGCCGCATTCATCAAGGTATTTTTTGGCGTTTTTGCAGTGGATGCAGGTGCTCAAGGCATAGATGCTGATATCTTTGCTCATGGGGTAGCTCCTTTGTGGTTTGGTCGGCTGTTCAATTCAGTGTTTTGTAATTCAAAAGACACTTTTTTGAAAACCCTAATTCCATGCAAAATTATGTTCCAGTCGGTGCAGGATGAGTGAGCACATGAAAGTGAGTATGAAATACATGCACAAAACCGTAATCCATATTTCAAACGTCCGATACGTGGTGGTCATCAGTTGCAGTCCCTGAAACGTGAGTTCCTGAATGGATATGACCGCCACGATGGCAGAGTCCTTGATGGTGGAAATGAATTGTCCGGCAAGGGCGGGAATCATGCGCTGCAGGGCTTGGGGAAGAATCACGTGACGCAGCTGCTGATTGCGGTTGAATCCGAGGGAACAGGACGCTTCCCATTGTCCCTGTTCAATGGATTCAATTCCGGCGCGGACGATTTCGGTGATGTATGCTCCTTCGAAGAGCCCTATGGTGATGATGGCCGAAAGGATTTGCGGCAACTGGTCTGTTGGGCCGAAAAGCAGGGCAAACAAGGGATGGTCGTCCGCGGCCAGGCCATATGCGAAGGTGTTGACCGAGAATGCATTCATGATCTGGTCGCCGATGAAGAAGTAGAAGACGAAAACGATGACCAGCGGGGGAGTGTTGCGGACAAGGCCTACGTAGGTTCCGGCAATGAGCCGCCAGTATAGGTGTTTGCTGATCCTGAGTAGGCCGAAGATGATGCCGAACGACAGGGCAAGCACGCTTCCCCATAGGCTGAGTCTGAGTGTCATGAATAGCCCGAGAAGAAGCGTGCCTGCGTGCCATGTTCCTGTTGTTGAGTCGTGACGCAGTATGAACTGGGGGATGACACCCCAGTTCCAGTGGTATTCCAGCTTTACTGCGGCCTGATACAGCAGGAATCCGCAGAAGGCCGTCAGGACCATGAGGATCAATGCGTCAAGGGGCGAAAACCCGTTTTGACGCAGATGTATTCGCGTTTTTCTCAAAACAGCAGATTCCGTCTATTGGATCTGGGATTCCCATTCGTGGGTGTTGAACCAATAGTCGTACCTGTTCTGGAGCCATCCCGAAGCAAAGTTTACACGAATCCAATTGTTCAGGAAGTTCAGGAAATCCGTATCGCTTTTGCGGATGGCAAAGCCGATGGGTTCCTTGGTGAAGTCTTCCGCCAGGGCCAGGTAGAGTTTGCCGGAATATTCCTTGGCAAGGTTTTTGGGCAGGGGATTGGAAGCCACAAGGGCATGGACCCGTCCGTTCAGGAGTTCCTGAATGGTTTGCGATTCTTCGCTGAACACCTTCAGCGTGGCCTTGGGAAGAAAGTTTTTTGCGGCCACATGTGCCGTGGTGCCGAGTCGGACAGCCACGCTTACTTCCGGCTTGTTGAAATCATCCAGCGAATTGAATCCGGCCGCCTTCTTGTTGCTGGCCACGATGTTCATGCCGGAAAATTCATAGGGAATGGTGAAGTTCACTTTGAGGTTTCGTTTCGGAGTAATGCCCATGCCGCCGATGATGATGTCGAATTTTCCTGTTTGCAGGGCAGGGATGATGCCGGCCCATTGAGTGGGAACCAGTTGCAGCTTGACGTCGATATCTTCGGCCAGCTTGCGGGCCACGTCGATTTCAAAGCCGATGAATTTCCCTTGTTTGTCTTTCATTGCCCACGGTTTGAATGTGTCGAATCCAACACGGATGGAACCGCGTTTCAGGACCGTTTCCAGAGAGCTTTCCTGCGCGAGGTTCTGGCGTACCTCGCTGGATTCAGCGAGTGAGATGTGGGAAACCCCCAGGATGACGACAAGGGCGACAAGGCCTGTTGTGAGCGTTCTCCAGATTGTCATGCTTTTCTCCTTTGTTAGTTTGGAGTGTCTGTTTGCAAGTGTTTTTTGAGAAAGTTGACCGCCTGTGAAAGGGTCAGTGTAACAGCCAGATATATGGCCGCAACCGTGAACCAGATTTCAAAAGTAAGAAAGGTTTCCGCAACGATGGCCTGCCCCTGCATGGTCAGGTCGAAAATGGCGATGGTACTTACAAGGGCGGAATCTTTAACCAGCGATATGGCCTGACTCGTCAAAGGCGGCAGGACGCGGCGGATGGCCTGGGGCAGGATGATGTGCCTGTACATGGGCCATGGGGACATGCCCAGGCTTTTCGCTGCTTCGAATTGACCTTTATCCAGCGACGTTATGCCTGCGCGCAGTATTTCGGATACGTATGCCCCTTCAAAAAGGCTCAAGGCCCACACCGCGGCCCAGAATGAGGATATGTCCACAAGGGGGGCTATGACAAAATAGATGAAAAAGAGCTGGATCAGCAGCGGGGAATTGCGCACGAGTTCCATATATATGCGGGCAACAAGCCGCGCAGCCTTTGATTTGCTCATACGGCTCAAGGCTGTTAGCAGACCGACGGCAAAGGCCAGCAGCAGGCTGGCCCCGGTGATTTTGAACGTGACCCACAATCCCTGAAGCAGCAGGCCGGGCCTGAAGCCATCCTGCAGGGTAAACAGGTATTTGGGGATTTGATACCATTGCCAGTTGTAGCCGAGTTTTTGCGATCCCTCAGCCAGAAACCATGCCAAGGCGAGCATTGTCATTGTGTAGGCGGCAACATGCCCAAGGGAACCAAGTCCCTTGCGCGATTTGGTGTATGCGAGCGTGCAACCGTCACCGGCCATGTGTAGGTCTCCAAAAAAAAAGTGAGCCTTGATTCGATCAAGACTCACGGTAGCACATGACGGCTGAAAAAAAAGGATAAATGTTAAATCCGTTCCGGTTGTCGTTTATTCAGTATCGAATCAGCCTTGATGGGATTCAATGAGGTGGAGGATGTTGGCACTGACTTCCTCGGGAGTCCCTGAGGCGTCGGCCACCCTGATCCGTTTACGGTTTAGCGCTGCCCATGTGAGGTATCCTTCGCGAATGCGGGAGTGAAATGAAGTGTTTTCCTGTTCGAAGCGGCCTTCCGCTTGTGTCTTGCCTTCACGCATGTTGCGGGTCATGGCCCGTTTCAGCCCAACTTCAACGTCGAGGTCCAGCAGAATGGTCAGGTCGGGCCACAGACCGTCCACGGCAACCTCGTTGAGCGAGTGCAGCATTTTGGGGTCCAATCCTCGGCCGTATCCCTGATAGACCACGGTGGAGTCGGCAAAGCGGTCCGAGATGACCACGTTCCCGGCCTCCAGTTGTGGGCGTATGACCTGAGCTACATGCTGTGCCCGGTCGGCAAGGTAGAGAAAAAGCTCGGTAATGGGCGTAATGTCGTTGTTGTCCACGTGCAACAGCATTTTTCGAAGTTCGGTTCCCACCCGGCTTCCACCCGGTTCCAGCGTCAGGAAAACCTCGCGTCCCTGGGCTTCGAAATATTCTTTGACCCTGGTTATCTGGGTCGTTTTGCCGGTGCCTTCTATGCCTTCAAAGGTAATAAACATTGATTCTCCGTTTTGTTCCGGTTTTTGCGAGTCGCATCCGGCGTGGGGGTGGGTCTGAAAATGTTTCTGTCCATGAATCGCAGGAACGGGGACCACGTGGCCCCGGTTTGATCCATGTCTTCGTAGGCTGCCTCGATCATGTTCATTTTTGCGTCGAGGTTATCCGCATGGTGCAGGACAAAGGCCTCCGGGGTTTTGGGGCGAACCGGGGAGCCGAATTCGTGTTCACCATGGTGGCTTGTTATGAGGTGGTTGAGATGCAGCTTGAGTCCCGGATCAAGGTCTTTGGCCTTGGCCAGAAACGGCTGTAGTTTTTCCTGGCCGATCTGGATGTGTCCGAGCAGGCGACCTTCGTCTGTGTAGTCGTTGGCAAGCCCGCCGGAAAGTTCCCATGCCTTGCCCAGATCGTGAAAAATAGCTCCGGCCAATAGGGTCTGGCGATCAAGTTCCGGGTAGTTGTTACAGATGGACATGCAGGTTTTTGCCACGGAAAGGGTGTGTTCCAACAGGCCGCCCACATATGCGTGGTGCACGGTCTTGGCCCCGGGCGCCGTAAGCAGCCGTTCGCGGACTGTTTCATTGCGCAGCACTTTGCGGCAGAGCTTTTTCCACGGCTTGTGGGCCATGGTTTCCGTGATCATGTCCTCGAGAGCCTCCAGCATGTCTTCAGGCGGTATTTTGCTGGCCGGGAGGAAGTCCGCGAGGTTGATGCCGTTGTTGTCGAGAATGAACTCCAAGTGCTCGACCTTGAGTTGCAGGGAGTCGCGGTAGCTTTCCACCACGGCATGTACGCGGGCAATCGTGCCCGCTTCAAGCGACGGGTATTCGTTGCTTTTCGGGCTCCATATCTTGCCGTTCACCGTTCCCGTGCAATCCTTGAAGGAAACATTCCAGTATGGGCCGTTTCTGGATTGTCCCATGTTGGCCGAAGAGAGAATGAACAGGTCGTTGACCATTGTGCCGGGAGTCAACTCGCGGATATATTGTGTTTTTTGTGTCACGTTGCTTGATCTTGTCCGAATGTTGGATTATCTCGCCCATTATCTGTTATACATCGTGGCCGAAGCGGTAAGGCAAACGACCTGCCGTTTACGGTTTATGAACCTGATTTCACACGTATTGTCAAATCCGAGGGCAGGGAAACCATGAGAATATTGCTGACCAATGACGACGGCATTCAGGCCGTGGGCCTGCGCGCCCTGTATCGCGCACTCGTTGCGGCCGGGCATTCCGTGCATGTTTTCGCCCCGGTCACAGAGCAGTCGGCCGTGGGGCATGCCGTAACTTTGTTCATGCCCATTAAGGTCCGGGAATTTCGCGAGAACGGTTTCGTTGGGCAGGGGGTCTATGGAACCCCGGTGGATTGCGTCAAATTCGGTCTTTCCGCCATGCAGGGCAACGAACCTGATCTTGTGCTTTCCGGGATCAACAGCGGGGCCAACGTAGGGGTGGATATCCTCTATTCGGGTACGGTTTCCGCGGCCACCGAGGGTGCGCTCATGAATATTCCGTCCATGGCCGTGTCGCTGGACAACTTCAATCCTGCGGATTTGGATGGACAGGCTCGTTATTGTGTGGATATCATCCCGCGCATTCCGTGGGACCGTCTGCCCGAAAAATGCGTCCTGAATTTGAATTTTCCGGATTGTCCCGTGGAAGAAGCCCGCGAACTGCAGCTTTGTGCGCATACGCGTGCCTGCTATACGGATTGGTATGACGAGCGAGTCGACCCACGGGGTAGGAAATATTACTGGCTCAAGGGCGAGATTCCTCCGGGCAAGATCAGCCCGGACAGGGACAGGGCGCTCCTGACAGACATGCATATCACCCTGACGCCGTTGCGGTTCGATTTTACAGATCGCGAAACCATGTCGCTGCTGCAGGGTAGTGGGTTGTCCTGATTGGCAGGAGCCGCCCGGGAAATACTTGCCTCATGGGCGAATTTGCGTTTTATTGTCAATGAACGAACAGCTTTTCAAGGAGAGTGCACATGGCCATCAAACTCGGCATCAACGGTTTTGGACGGATCGGACGCTATCTTACTCGTCTTTTGGCAGAAGAGGGAGATTTTGAACTGGTTGCCGTCAATGCCCGAGCGTCCAATGAGGATCTGGCGCATCTCCTGAAATACGACTCCGTGCATGGCCGGTTCATGGACGTTCATCCCACGGAAAAAGGATTCAGTGTTGCGGGCAAGGAGGTCGTGGTGACGCGCAACGCTCCGGGCGAGTGGGCATGGGGCGAATTGGGCTGCGACATGGTGGTGGAAACCACGGGCAAGTTCACGGACCGCGAGAGCTGTGAAAAGCACATGGCCTGTGGCGCGAAAAAGGTCGTCATTTCCGCGCCTGGCAAAAATGCCGACCACACGGTCGTCATGGGCGTCAACGAAGATACGCTGACCGCCGACCACGATATCATTTCCAATGCTTCCTGCACCACCAACTGTCTGGCTCCGGTGGCCAAGGTCATCAACGACAATTTTGGAATCCGCCACGGTATAATGACCACCGTGCATTCCTATACCATGAGCCAGCGCGTGCTGGACGGCTCGCACAAGGACATTCGCCGCGCGCGCGCCTGTGCCATGAACATGGTCCCCACCACCACGGGCGCGGCCCGGGCTGTGGGGCTTGTTTTGCCCGAACTGGACGGCAAGCTGGACGGCATGTCCATCCGGGTGCCGACCGCCAATGTTTCGCTTGTTGATTTGGTTTGCGAGCTAGACAAGCCCGCCACCGTGGAAACTGTCAACGCAGCTTTGAGGGCCGCGGCCAACGACAGCATGGGCTTTTCCGAGGAACCGCTGGTTTCCGTGGATTACATGGGGTCCACCTTTGGCGGAGTCGTGGATGCGGCCTTGACCCGTGTCATGGACGATACCCAGGTGAAACTCATCATCTGGTACGACAACGAAGCCGGTTTCACCAACCAGCTGTTGCGCCTGATGAAGCGCGTCGGAACCATGATGTAATCTGTTTATCCAAGCCGAATGAAAAGGCCCTGCATGTGGAACATGCAGGGCCTTTTTTATGTATTTATTGTACCGTTTAGGCCGGATAGTCCAGCGACAGGCCTGCCTTCATGGGAATGGTTTCGCAGTTTTCCAACATGGCCTGCATTTGTGCCGGCGCATCCGGGCCGGTACAATGGCCGGGCACGAGTTGATGTATCCGAAACATGCGGCAGGCTTCCACTGTTTCCTCAAGAGCCGTACGGTCTGCATTGAAGAGATGGAGTCCCCCGATAATCGAATGTACGGTATCAATGCCCAAACGGTCCTTCATGCATAAAAGGCTGTTCATCAGCCCGCTGTGGCAGCAGCCCAGCAGCACCACGATTCCCTGGAGCGTATCCAACACAAGGAACGCATCGTCCTCGACCGGGTCGGGGGTGTTTCCTTCTTTGTCATAGAAGAATCCCTTGGTGGCCTGAAAGTTGCCGGGCAGCCTGGGTATTCCCGTGACCATGGTCATGGATTTCGTCAGGGCACAGGTCTGCTTTACGGCTGTGAACTGCGGGGCCACACAGGGGATTCCAATCGACCTGATCGGAGTCCTCGTAATGTTGAAACGCTGCCGGACGAAGTCCGGATGCGCAAAGACAGGGCCGTGGTATCCCGCATCGAGCAGGGCGGTCAGCCCCCCGGTGTGGTCGTAGTGACCATGGCTCAGGGCGAGGCCGTCTGCTTCCTGCGGAGCAATGCCCAGAAGCGCGGCATTGGCCAGAAAGGCTGCGGATTGGCCCGTGTCCCAGAGCCAGAGTCGTCCGTCCTGACGGATGGCCGCAGCAAAACCCCATTCCGAAACAAGTCCGGGGACAGCCTGATTGTCCATCAGGATGGTGACCGTGGTCGAGGACTTCATGCTCATGCCTTTCCGATGGCGCGCTGGTCGTCACGGAACAGCTTGTAGTTGATGGAGTCAACGACTGCCTGCCAACTGGCCTCGATGATGTTGTGGGATACGCCTACGGTGGTCCATCGTTCGAAACCGTCGCCGGATTCGATGAGCACGCGTACAAACGATGCCGTGCCGCCTGTGTCGCGGACAGCGCCGGACATGACCCGCACCTTGAAGTCCAGCAGTCGAACTTGGTTCAGGGACGGATAAAAACGTTCCAGGGCCTTGCGCAGGGCTCGGTCCAGTGCGTTGACAGGACCCATGCCGGTTGCTGCCGTGTGTTCGATCTGATCGCCCACCTCCACCATGACTGTGGCTTCGGATGTGGGCTCGGCATCTTCTTCCCGTTTAGCATCCATGACAAAGAAGTTTAATAATTTGAAATAATTAAGATGTTGTCCGGATACGATCTTGTGAAACATCAGTTCAAAGGACGCTTCGGCCACCGAGTATTCGAAGCCCATGCTTTCCCTGAGCTTGAGTTCTTTCATCAGTTTATCCAGGCGGGGGTCATCCTTTTGCAGGGGATGTCCGAACTGTTCTGCCTTGGTCAGCATGTTGCTGCGTCCGGAAAGGTCAGAGAGCAGGATTCGCTGTCGGTTGCCAACGAGTCCTGGTTCGATGTGTTCGTAGGTTTTCGAGTCCTTGCGCACCGCGCTGACGTGCACCCCGCCCTTGTGTGCAAAGGCGGAAGCGCCCACGAATGGCTGGCGCAGGAACGGGCGCAGGTTGGCTATCTCGCTGATGAAATGGGAGACTTCCGTGAGTTTTCCCAGTTTATCCGCACCGATGCAGGAGTAGCCCATCTTGAGTTCGAGGTTGGGCATGATGGAGCAGAGGTTGGCGTTGCCGCAGCGTTCGCCATAGCCGTTGACCGTGCCCTGAACGTGGCGGGCGCCTTGTCGTACCGCTTCCAGCGAGTTGGCCACGGCCAGTTCGCTGTCGTTGTGCGTGTGGATACCGATTTGAGCTTCGGGCAGCCGTTTGCGCACGGCCTTGATTGCTTCGGCCACGTCCGCGGGCAGGGAGCCGCCGTTGGTGTCGCACAACACCAGCACGTCTGCTCCGGCTTCGTGGGCAGCGGCGAGGCAATTCAAGGAGAATTCCTTGTTGTTGCGGAAGCCGTCAAAGAAGTGTTCCGCATCAAAGAACAACTCGTCAACATGGGGTTTGAGGTACGCGATGCTTTCATGAATCAGGTCCACGTTTTCCTGTTCCCCGATGCCAAGCGCCAGTGTGGCGTGCATGTCCCATGTTTTGCCGAAAATGGTCAGAACCCGGGCGTTGCTCTCCAGCAGCGATTGGAAGATTGCATCGGTTTCCGGAGTACCCTTGGGGTTGTATGTGCTGCCGAAAGCCGCAATGATGGAGTTCTGGAAGTCGTGTTTCTGGATTTCTTCGAAGAATTGGCGGTCCGTGGGGTTGGATCCGGGCCAGCCGCCCTCGATGTACTGGACGCCCAGTTCGTCCAGTTTGAGGGCTATTCTGACTTTGTCCTGGGTGGTGAGGTTGAGTTCTTCGGCCTGCGTGCCGTCGCGAAGCGTCGTGTCGTATATTTTTACTGTATTCATGTCCTTTCCGATTGTAATCCGTCTTCTTCCAACCCGAAGGTTTTGTGCAGAGTGCGAACGGCGAGTTCTGTGTATTTGTCCTCGATGAGGCAGGTGACCTTGATTTCCGAGGTGCTGATCATGAGGATATTGATGTTCTCGTCGCTCAGTGCCTGAAACGCCTTTGCAGCCACGCCGGAATGGTTTCTCATTCCGACGCCGATAATCGAGACTTTGCTGACGTTTTCGGCGGATAGTAGCTCTTCGTAGTTGATTTCATACTTGAGTGTTTCAAGAATTTTGACGGTTTGCTCCAAATCCCCCCTGGGCACGGTGAAGGTCATGTCCGTGGTTCCGTTTTTACTGGGGTTTTGGACAATCATGTCCACGAGGATTTTCTTTTCGGCCAGCGGCGCGAAAATGGCTGCGGAAATGCCCGGTTCGTCTCGCACGTGAACGAGAGTTACGCGGGCCTGGTCCTTGTCGTATGCGATTCCGGAAACAAGAACGGATTCCATGTCTGTATCCTCCTGGGTGACGAGCGTGCCCATTTCGTCCGAAAAAGTGGTGCGGACGTGCACGTTTACGTTGTATTTCTTGGCAAATTCGACGGAACGGATCTGGAGCACCTTGGCTCCCATGCTGGCCATCTCGAGCATTTCCTCATAGGAAACCCGGTCCAGCTTGCGCGCGTCGCTGCAAATGTTTGGGTCGGTGGTAAAGACGCCGGGGACGTCAGTATAGATTTCACACACTTCGGCATCCAGTGCCGCGGCAAGAGCCACGGCCGAAGTGTCGGAGCCGCCACGGCCCAGTGTGGTGATCCTGTGACATTCGTCGCAGCCCTGAAAACCAGCCACAACGAGAATGTCGTTGGTCTCGAGCATGGATTTCAGTTCTTCGGTGTCGATGTCAACGATCCGGGCTTTGCCGTAGCTGCAGTCAGTCTTGATGGGGGCCTGAAAGCCGAGCACCGAGCGAGCCTGGACCCCCTGCTGTTTGAGGAGCATGGAGAACAGGGCGCACGACACCTGTTCTCCGGTGGAAACCAGTGCGTCCACCTCGGCGGCGTCGGGACATTCACTCCATTCGTTTGCCAGGGTCAGTAGTCGGTTGGTTTCACCGGCCATGGCGGAAAGAACGACCACGACCTTGTTGCCTTCACGATAGGGGCGAAGGACTTTTTTCATGACCTGCTTCTGGCATTCCAGGTTGGCAACGGACGTTCCACCGAATTTCTGTACAACAATGTTCATGTCAAATCCGATTCCATCGTATATTTGCGGAGCAGAGGCGCGTGCGACTCCAACATTGGGCGAGCCTTGCTCCCTATTGTGTATATGTCGAGTGACCTGCCTTGGCGCAGGTCGGTCCATTCAAGGCATATGGCCTGTTCCGGCCAGTGTTTCCTGTCGAGGTATTTGATCCATTCGATAATAGTGAGCGTTGTTTCATCGCTCAGGAATTCGAACAGGGATTCGTCCGGCGGCATTCCTTCAAGCCTGTAGAGGTCGAAATGCGCCACCTGCGGCGTGGTGGGATAGACATTGAATATGTTGAAACTCGGGCTGGAAACGTCCGCCTGTTCCGATCCGGGCAGGGCGGACACCAGACCGCGCACGAGCGTGGTTTTCCCGGAGCCGAGCCCACCGTTGAGCAGCAACGCAGGGCAGATGTCCACGGTTCGGAACATTGTTGCCAGCAGGGCTCCCAGTTCCAGCGTATTTTCTGTTGAGTCGAGAAAAAGACGCAGTTTCATGGGATTCGAATGTCTATCTGTGTTGGACAAGGGTTCTGAGAACATCTTCCTTGCCCACCACGCCGATGAGTTTTCCGTTTTCCACCACTGGCAGCGTATACAGTTTTTTGTCTGCCATGATGGTGGCTATCTGGGCGATTTTGGTTTCAGGCGTGACCGTTGCCGGAGCAGGAGTCATGGCCTCTCGAACCACGATAGCCGAAATTTTTTGTAACTGTTTGTCCAGTTCCTCGTATGAGGAAAGAGGAAATACGCCATCCAGCAAGGTGAAAAAGGACGGCAGTTTCAGTTCTTTTTGCTGTGCCACCAGATCGCTCTGAGTCAGCACGCCGATCACGGAGCCGTCATCTTCCACGACCGGAACACCGTTTATCTTGTTTTCCAGCAGTGTTTTCACGGCG
Organism: Pseudodesulfovibrio senegalensis; assembly: GCF_008830225.1. Taxonomy (NCBI): domain Bacteria; kingdom Pseudomonadati; phylum Thermodesulfobacteriota; class Desulfovibrionia; order Desulfovibrionales; family Desulfovibrionaceae; genus Pseudodesulfovibrio; species Pseudodesulfovibrio senegalensis. Next base: position 105,849 of record NZ_WAIE01000005.1, on the reverse strand, counting down.
CTGACAATGTCCGTATCCGGCTTCAGGGTGATTGCTTTTTCCGTCATTATGTCTCTGGCTTTCAGCATGAGTTCACTCCTTGATGGCATGGGGCAGCATTGCCGCGATATCCCGGGCGATATTGCCTCGGAATGGAAATTTTTCTTCAAGCATCAGTCCAGCCACTGCATGTCGGTACACTCCGAGACAGGCCGCCTGAAGCGGTGCGTGGCCCTGTGCGAGAAGTGCTCCGGTCAGACCGGCCAGTATGTCGCCTGAACCGGCAACAGCCAGCGCCGGTGATGCGATGGGCGAAATACACGTTTTTTCGCTGTTGGCGACAATGGTACCGGCACCTTTGAGCACGAGCACTGCCTTGCAGCGCGCTGCAAAACCCTCGGCTGCCGCTAGGCGGTCATCTTGTATTGCTGCGGATGTAAGACCGGTCAACGTGGCCATTTCTCCGGGGTGGGGCGTGAGGACCGTTGTGGCGGCAAGCGATTCCGTGAGCCCCGGATCTTGTGCCAGACAGTAAAGCGCATCCGCGTCAAGCACCGTAGGGAGCGGACAGCTTGCAACAATTTTCCTGAGAAAATCAACTGTTTTTCCCGATCTGCCCAGCCCCGGGCCCACGACCACGGCATCAAAACGGTACAGCTGGTCGGTTATGGCCGATGCCGCGTCTGTAGACCATTGTGCATTTTTACCGACCGGAATGGTCATTATTTCCGGACATCCGCAGCGGACCGATTCTTCCAGCCCTGAAGGGCAGGCCACACTCACCAATCCGGCTCCGCCGCGCAGGGCCCCGAGTGCGGCAAGATGTGCGGCCCCTGTCAGGCCTTTGGATCCGCCAATAACCAGCATATGTCCGGCAGAGCCTTTGTGCATGGACGGAGAAGGGCGCGGTGTGGCCCGCAGGAGCGAGTCGGACATGAGCCATCGTTTCGGGGCAAGACGGTCACGTATTTGGCGGGGAATACCGATGGGGCATACGAAAACATCGCCGGTGAATTCTTCGGCCTTCGGCATCATCAGGCCGATTTTGGCCGCTTCGAACGTAGCCGTGGCATCGGCCCGAACCGCATCGGGCTGGGCGGCTCCGGTGGTGCCGTTCAGGCCGGACGGGATGTCCACGGAAAGCACGAACGCGCGTTTGCCCATGGCGTTTATGGTGCGAATCAGCCGGAGCATGGCTTCCCGCAGTGTGCCCGAGAATCCGGTTCCGAGCAGGCCGTCCACAATGATGTCCGGTTGCGGCAATGGACCGGAAAAGAGGGAATCCGCGTGGCGCAGGGGAATGCCGAGTTTCTTGCACAACAGCATGTTGGAGCGGGCCTCGCCCCGGTATCGGTTTTTGGGTCGGGTGTGAAATACGGTGACGTCCACATCCTGTTCGGCCAGATGGCGTGCCATGGCGAACGCGTCCCCGCCGTTGTTGCCGGGCCCGGCAAACAGGCAGGCTTCGGTTCCGGCAATGGGACCGTAAGTCTCTTCGAATTGTTCCATGAGCACGGAAGTAGCTTCCCGGCTGGCGGTTTCCATGAGCGTCATGCCGGGGATGCCGAGGCCGTGGATGGTTTCCATGTCCCATGCGGACATTTCGGCAGGGGTGGGCAGGGGCAAAAACACGTTCAACCTCCGTTTTGCTCAACCTTCGAGGATGACCACGGCCGCGGCATAGCCTTTTTCGTGGGTCAGGGACACATGGCCGCCAAGAATTTCTCTTTTTTGAATAACACGTTGCGCCTTGCCGAGAAAGGAGATGTCCGGTCTGCCGTTTTCCGCGTGGAGTATCTCCACACATTTGAAATGGATGCCTTTGGAAAAACCGGTCCCCAGCGCCTTGACCGCCGCCTCCTTGGCTGCAAACAGAGCCGCCAGCCGCGGCACTGGGTCGTTTTTTGGCAGTTGGGCCATTTCCCGGTCCGTAAGAATTTTGGCAATGAACCGCTGGCCGTGGCGTTCCATGATGCGGCGAATGCGCCGTATTTCAACAAGATCGATCCCTGTTCCCTTGATCATGATCTAATCCGCAAAGGTTCGGACGATATCTGCCATGTCGCGAACGGCACGGTCCAGTCCGACGAAGATGGCACGGGCCATGATGCTGTGTCCGATGGAGTATTCGCTGATGCCGGTCACATTCTTGAAGGCAAGTATATTGCGGTAGTTCAGGCCGTGACCAAGGTTGACCTTGAGCCCGAGGTCCTGGGCCTGGCGGATTCCGGCAAGGATTTTTTCCAGTTCGTTTTTGCGTTGGTTCATGTCCTTGGCGTCCGCATAGTGGCCGGTGTGTATTTCGATGAATTCGGCCCCTGCGGCGTGGGCGGCCTCAATTTGCTGCGGGTCCGCGTCGATGAACAGGCTGGAACGGATGCCATTGGCGTGCAGGGGAGCAAGGTAGTCCTTGAAGTGCTGCTCCCGGCCTACGCAGTTCAGCCCGCCTTCCGTGGTCAGTTCTTCTCGTTTTTCGGGAACAAGGCATACTGTTTCCGGAGAAAGGCCGAGGGCTATTTGCTGCATCTCTTCGGTGGCGGCCATCTCGAAGTGCAGGCGGGTGTTGCAGGTGGCGCGGATGAGTTCGACATCGCGGTCCTGAATATGGCGGCGGTCTTCGCGCAGGTGGGTGATGATGCCGACTGCTCCGGCCAGTTCGGCCATGTATGCGGCTGTGACCGGTTCGGGCTCGATTCCCATCCTGGCCTGGCGAAGCGTGGCGACATGGTCGACATTTACGCAGAGTACGGGCATGTATGATACCTCCGAAAGGTTGTTGTCATTATTCGTAATGATTACTCGTTCCTTACGGCGAAGTAAACCGCCGCACAGCCGCGTTGTGAAGTGGGGGCGCGGATTGACAACACTCTCTGGAGGGTTGTATCGCCTCTTTGCCGAATGAAGAAATAAATATGGAGATTTTCATAGATGAACGTATGCATTGTTGGAACCGGATATGTGGGGCTTGTGACTGCTGCCTGTTTTGCCGAAATGGGAAGCACGGTCTGTTGCGTGGATGTGAATGAAGAGGTTGTTCGCAACCTTTGCAATGGCAAGGTTCATATCTACGAACCCGGTCTTGAAACTCTGGTCAAGCGCAATTATTCGGAAGGTCGTTTGACGTTTACCACCTCGTTGGCCGACGGTTTGAAAGAAGCCCGGGTTGTGTTCATAACCGTGGGTACGCCCAGCGACGAACAGGGCAATTGCGATCTGCGCTATGTGGATGCCGTTGCCCGGGAAGTGGGGCAGAAGATGACCTCGCCCAAGATCGTGGTGGACAAGTCCACCGTGCCCGTGGGCACGGCTGACCGCGTGCGTTCAATCATCGCCGGAGAATTGGAAGCCCGGGGCGAGGCCATTGATTTCGACGTTGTTTCCAACCCCGAGTTTCTCAAGGAAGGTGATGCAGTCAGCGATTTCATGAAGCCGGACAGGGTCGTGGTCGGGACCGAAAGCGAAGAATCCGCGGCCGTGCTCAAGGAACTGTACGCTCCGTTTGCCCGCAGTCGTGAAAAGCTGATCATCATGGGGGTTCGCAGTGCCGAAATGACCAAATACGCTGCCAACTGCATGCTGGCTACCAAGATTTCCTTCATCAACGAGGTTGCCAATATTTGTGAACGCGTGGGGGCCGATGTCAGCGAGGTGCGCATGGGCATTGGGGCGGACTCCCGAATCGGCTATCACTTCATTTATCCGGGTGTCGGTTACGGGGGGTCCTGTTTTCCCAAGGATGTCAAGGCGTTGATCGGAACAGCCGACGAGTATGGGTATGAAGCCCGTCTCATCAAGGCCGTGGATACGGTAAATAATGACCAGAAATTGGTTCTTGCCAGCAAGATCAAGGAATATTTTGAACCTCAGGGCGGGGTCAAGGGCAAGACGCTGGGGCTGTGGGGATTGGCTTTCAAGGCCAATACCGACGATATGCGCGAAGCACCGTCGCTGGAGTTGATTCGGGAACTGACGGCATTGGGTATGAAGGTGAAGGCTTATGACCCCATTGCCGGTGAGCGCGCCATGGATATTCTCAAGGATAATTCGTTGGTCGAGATTGTTGACGAACAGTGCGAGGCTCTTTCCGGTGCCGACTGCATGGCCGTGGTCACGGACTGGAACCAGTTCCGAAATCCTGATTTCGAACAGATCAAGGCGTTGCTGACCGCTCCGATCCTCTTTGATGGCCGCAATCTGTATGCTCCGGACAAGATGGCGCAGGCAGGGTTTGCCTATTTCAGCATAGGTAGAAAACCTGTTGCAGTTTAGCCTTTGTTGCTCAAGCTATATCCGAGGCCGTTCCCGCAGTGGGGGCGGCCTTTTTCCATTGTGCATGGGGCCTCAGGTGATATACTGTTGGGCGGATATGTGAGTGAACATGGAATTGGGTAGGCCGGCAAGGAGGCATGTGTGCGGGTGATTTATGATTTCGAGTACGAAGACGGGGATAGTGAATGTTTTGACCTCCGGTTTGACCCGGATTCGTTGGACCATCTGTTCAAGCAACCGGAGAATCCACCCTCATGGACACTGCTGTCTAACAATATGTGCCCGCATTGCACCCTGGATCGCACGAAGCATGTCCATTGCCCCCTGGCTTTGTGTATTTCCGGAGCGGTTGATCGTTTTCATTCAAGGGTCTCTCATGAATCGGTACTGGTGCGTGTAACAACCGATGAACGAACCGTCTTCAAAAGGACAACCACGCAAAAGGGATTGAGTTCCATGCTCGGTTTGCTCATGCCGTGCAGCGGGTGTCCGCATACACGTTTTTTCCGCCCCATGGCTCGTTTTCATCTGCCTTTCTCGTCCGAGGAGGAGACCATTTACCGGTCCCTTTCCATGTTTATGCTGGCAAAATATTTTATGGCAACCGATGGCGTTCACATTGAAAGCCCGCTTCTGGAACTCAAGGCGATCTATAAAAACGTGGAATGCATGAATCTTTGGGTGGCCCGCCGGATTCGTTCTCATGTCAAGGCCGATTCGTCGGTGAACGCCCTTGTTCTGCTCGATTTATTTGCCAAGATCGTATCGTTCTTGAGCGACCGGCACATAGAAACTGTCCGCAGTTGGTTCAGCGTGTATCTGGAAGAGTGATGATCACACAAAAAAACCGTACCTGAATGGGTACGGTTTTTTTGTTGTTTTGTTGATTCCGTGTCAACGCAAGGTCCGTTGACAGTTTCTGAATTGAAGCTCCTGAAGTATGATCTTTTCATATTCGGGATTGAAATCGGACAGATCCTGATTGGGTTCCTGATCCAGCATTTTTACCAACTGCTGGGTTTCCTCCCAGAAATCCAGTAGTTCTTCGTCAGCGAGCGACTTGACTTGCGCCTCGAAAGTCAGGTCGTCAGCGAAAGAATCATATTGCCCCATATTGAGGAACCTTCCTAGTTGAAGCAAAAAAGTTAAAATAAACAGTTAGATAGGTGCAAAAGTCTCATCTACGTTAGCCCTTTGTTTGTGAGAGGTCAACCAAAAGAAAACCGTCTCGGGCACTGGAAGGTTCTGTTTTGGAAAGAAGCACGCAAATCAATATGGTTACGTCAGGCTGAGGGATATAAGCGTTGACAAATATATCGTGAATTGCCACTGTGAATCCCGTATTGAAGCAGTGTTTCTGCGGGATATGCACCTTTTCGACATCATGACGCATAGCCAAGGATAGAATAGTATGGATGTGGAAGAAAACGAAGTCCGGCAGCAGGATGACGAACTTATTCAGTTGGTGACATTCAGTATCGGCGTGGAAGAGTTCGGCGTTGATATACTCCAGGTTCAGGAAATAATTCGAACCATGGAGATAACCAATGTTCCTCGCGCTCCAGATTTTGTCGAAGGAGTCATCAACCTGCGCGGCAAGGTCATACCGATTGTGGACCTGCGCAAGCGGTTCGGGTTGGAAGGGCGTGAACATGATAAGCATACGCGAATCATCGTGATCGAAATCAGTATGATGATCGTGGGATTTGTCGTGGATTCCGTTTCCGAAGTCCTGCGTATTCCCGCCAATACGGTTGAGCCGCCGCCGCCTGTCGTTTCCGGCCTTGAATCAGAGTACATCGAGGGTGTCGGCAACATGGACGACAGGCTTTTGGTGCTTCTTGATCTGAATCAGCTTTTGAGCAATGAGGAAAAAGAAGCCTTGAACATGGTTTAAACCGTCCCGGATTTTTTTACAGCAACCGGCCGCCTTTCGCGAGAGCGACAGGGCGGCCTTTCATAATGGGGCATGATCCCCGCGAGGGCCGTCGTTGACTTTTAATTCGGATCTGAGCGCTTTTCTGAGCGGCAAAACATCGGGTTTGCGGATTTTCAAGAGCGGGCTTGCAAGCCAGGCCGTGGTTGCCAGGGCACTGATGGCCAGAGGTTTTAGTTCGGTCGTTGTTGTGCCTGGTGTTCGGGAATGCAGGGAGTTCGATTCTCTTTTTCGACTGCTCGGACCGATTGATCATGACCCGTTTGCTCCGGTGTGGGAGCGTGGTCATATCTGCCTTGGTTCGTTTGTGCCCAAAACCCCCGGGCCTTCCGACTGGGGAGAGCGATGGGCCGCATTATATGCTCTCGAATACGGCTCTCGTCCCGCCAGCGTTGTTCTTACTGTGGACAATCTTTTGCCGTTCTGGCCCGCCCCTGACATTGTGCGCAACAGTTGGTTGTCGCTGTCCAGAGGGGAGGACATGTCTCCGGAACTGGTCATGGAACAACTGGTTTCCTGGGGGTATCGCCGCGGAGATTTTGTTGCCGGATGCGGCGACATGGCCATGCGTGGTGATATTCTCGATGTATTTGCGCCGGGCTATCCACTTCCTTTGCGTCTTGAGTTTTTTGGCGACACGCTTGAGGAAGTGCGCATGTTCGATCTTTCCTCCCAGCGGTCCAAGGCGGACTTGAATGAGGCCGTACTCCTTCCCGTGGCACCGGGGATATGTTCGCCTGACCGTTCTTCAAGGGCTTTGGATTACTGGAAACGCCTTCGGACTACCGGTGAGATGACGGTTCGCGAGGAACACGCCCTTACCGATCGCCTTTCAAATGAGGACGGATATGTATGGCCTGGGTTGTTTTATGACGATTCCGGCGGTCTGGAAGAGCATTTGCCGTCCAACGTGCGATTCATTCTCTGTTCCGGTGGGGAATTGCGTGGAAGACTGGAAGATTGTGAGCAGGGATGGCGCGATTATTTGGCGGAGCAGGAACGTGTTTCCGGCCTGCGCTGGCCCATGCGGTACATTGTGCGCGGCGAGGCTGTGGCCCGGCAGGTATGGCAGGATTGTCCCCAAATTGTTTTTGAGGAATTGACTCTGGGCCGTGAGCGCGACGGAATGGAGTTGCCTGAGCAGCGTATCACCGAATTCGCCGATCTTTTTTGGCAGCCCGAACAGGTGAGGCGTCCATGGGCTACGCTGATGCAGGCTCTGAAGGAGTGGACGCGTTCCGGGTATCGGACGATTTTGAGTTTTTCTTCAGCGCGTTCGCGGGACAAGTTCCTTTCTCTTGCCGACCCTGAGAATCTCGCAGTGCAGATCGAATACCATCCGGACGGAAAGGGGGTGTTCGCTCTGGTTGCCCCGTTCAAGAAGGGGGTGGAGCTTCACTGGTGCCGTTTGCGCATATTGGGCGAGGACGTGCTGCAGCCAAACCCGGTTCAGGCACATACGCCGTCGTCCAAGGCCTTCCAGGGTCTGGACAAGTATGAAGACCTTGAAGATGGCGATCTGTTGGTTCACAGGGATTACGGCCTGAATTGTTTTGGCGGCTTGCACCACATGAAGATCGGCGATGTGGCAAACGATTATCTTCTTTTGCAGTTTTCAGGCGATGATAAACTGTATCTGCCCGTGGATCGTTTGAATTTGGTGCAGCGATTCAAAGGGCCGGAAGCCGGGGAACCGGCTTTGGACAAGCTGGGTGGAACCCGCTGGAAGAATACCACAGCCCGAGTGCGCAAGGCCGTTGAAAAGATTGCCCATGAATTGGTGGAGATGTATGCCTTTCGCCGTGTAGCCAAGGGGTACGGATACGGGCCGCTTGATGAGCTGTATTGGGATTTTGAAGCCACATTCGGCTTTGAAGCCACACCGGATCAGGACAAGGCCATCAAGGAAGTTTTCGAGGACATGGAGAAGCCCGAACCCATGGACCGTCTGGTCTGCGGGGATGTGGGCTTCGGCAAGACCGAGGTCGCTCTGCGTGCGGCATTCAGGGCAGCGCTGGAAGGCAAGCAAACAGCGCTTTTGTGTCCCACCACAGTGTTGGCCGAGCAGCACTACCAAACCTTTACCCGGCGCATGGAGAGCTTTCCCATTCGTGTGGGCATGCTCAGCCGCTTTGTATCGCGCAAGCATCAGAAAACGGTTTTGGAGGCGGCAGCGCGTGGTGAATTGGATATCCTCATAGGTACGCATCGACTGCTTTCCAAGGATGTGGCCCTGCCCAATATCGGGTTGCTTATTCTGGATGAGGAACAGCGTTTCGGCGTCAAGCACAAGGAACGTCTGAAGCAGTTTCGCCAGAATATCGATGTATTGACCCTGACCGCGACTCCGATTCCGCGTACCTTGCAGCTTTCCCTCTCCGGGTTGCGCGGGCTTTCGGTCATTGAAACACCGCCTCAGGACCGCAAACCTGTTGAAACGGGGATCATGACCCGCGACAAGAAGGCGCTCAAAAAAGTGTTGCAGCGGGAACTGGAGCGGGGCGGGCAGATTTTTTGGGTATACAACCGCGTGAACGGGCTGGAGCGTGTGGCCGAATTCGTACAGGAACTCGTGCCTGAGGCGCGTGTGGGCATGGCCCATGGCCGCATGACCGAAAAAGCACTGGAAGAAACCATGCATGGTTTCTGGCACGCCGAACTGGATGTGCTTGTTTGTACGGCCATTGTGGAGTCTGGTCTCGATTTTCCCAATGCAAACACCCTGATCGTCGATCAGGCCCAGATGTTCGGACTGGGGCAGTTGTATCAGCTCAGGGGCCGAGTTGGCCGCAGCGACCGTCAGGCGTATGCCTATTTTGTTGTGCCGTCCGTGGACGATTTGCAGGAAAAGGTGCGCAAACGGTTGCGTATCATATTGGAAATGGATTACCTCGGAGCGGGTTTCAAGGTGGCCATGGAAGATCTGCGTCTGCGTGGTGCCGGGAACATACTCGGAGAGGCCCAATCCGGCCAGATTGCTAAGGTTGGACTTGAGCTTTTTCTTGAAATGCTTGAAGAAGAGGTTCGAAGGTTGCGCGGAGAACAGGGAAGCCGGGCCAGCGATCCGGAACTGAATTTCGTGTTTGAAGCGCATATCCCCGGCGAATACATTGCGGACTCACGTGAACGCCTTCGTTATTACAAGGCCCTGTCCGCGGCGCATTCAGATCGGGACCTCAAAGAATTGGAAGCTGAAATACGCGATCGCTTCGGGCCTGTGCCGGATGAATTGGCCACCTTCTTCGGCATTCTTGCCTTGAAGCAGGTTTTATCCTTGCTGCAGGTGGAGCGGGCGGAACTGTACCCGGGCCGGGCCGTTCTGTCATGGGGCGAAGGTGTGGACGCGGTCCGGCCGGAAGACCTTGTGGCTTGGGTTTCCGCACAGCAAGACCGCGCCCGGATGCTTCCTCCCGGAAGGATTGAAGTACGATATGCCGAACATGAGTCGGTGCGTCGGGCTTTGGAACAGCTTGCAGCCGATTTAGCGTCCCTGCGGACTGAATTGCCGGAAGAACGGCAGTAGATACAGGATTGTCATGAAACGATTTTTGCTTTTTGCATTGATGTTGATTGTTTTGTCCGGGTGTTCCTCGGAACCCGGAGAGGTCGGCATTGTCGCCCGTGTCAACGGGCACCCCATACAGCTTTCGCAATTGGAGTTTCAGCACGACCTGATGCAGGCCGATTATGGCGGCAGAATCGTGCCGGGCGTTGAAAAGTTGCGCACCGAATACGGTCAGATTCTGGGTGATCTGATTGTGCAGGAGCTTATTCTGCAGGAGTTGCAGCGCCTCGACCTTGCAGTGACCGACAAGGAACTCAAGGAAGCCGAGGACCAGGTCCGGTCCGATTACCCGGAAGGCGCCTTTGAGCAGGTCCTCATAGAGGAATACATTGACCTCAAGGCGTGGCGGCAGCAGTTGCTGTACCATCTTGCGGTCAAGAAATTCTATTCTCAGGTACTGCGTCCCAAAGCCAAGATCGATTATAAGGAAGCTGAAGCCTACTACAAGCAGCATATCGCGGATTATTTTTTGCCGGACAGTCTTAAACTGCTCGTTTTGCGCGGTCCGAATCGACAGCTTGTTGAACGTGCGGTTGAACGGTATCTGACGGATAACGACCTGCAGTCCCTGACGCGCTCGTTGGGCGAAGTTTCCGCCCGCGAAGTCATCGTTCGCGAGGGGAAATTGCCGGTGTCGTGGAAAAGTGCATTGGATGGGGTTCAGCCGGGACAGGCCTCGGGAGTGCTTTCGGAAAAATTCGGTTTCGAGGCCATTGTTTTGCTGGAGCGTAGCCCGGCAAAGGTGCTTACCCCCACGCAAGCCTATCCTCTTGTGGAAGAGGCCTTGCTGGACCAGAAGCTTGCCACGGCTTTTTCCGAATGGCTTGATGGGGCCCTGTCGCGTTCCGTTATCGAGGTCAGTGAGCATCTTGTCCCGAAATCCGAAGAGGAAGGACAGGGGGAAGAGGATTCGGAACCTTCTTCCTGAAGCTTTCAAATCCAACACTTTCGGTGCGTTGCATAGTTTTGGCAAAGCGTCTAAAGTGTGAATTCATTGTGCAGTAATCAGGAGTCGCTTGTGCGAAATGTTTTTTTGATATTTTGTGTCCTTTTGGTGTCCAGTCTTCCTGCAATGGCCGACGAGTACGTGGCCAACAGGATCATTGTTTCTGTTAATGATCAGATCATTACAGAGTATGACCTGAATGAACGGATGCAGATCGTTATGAGCCGATACAAACAGGCTGGACAGGAGCCGGGACGCGGCGAATTGGAAGCAATTCGCAAGAAGTTGCTCGACAGCATGATTCAGGAAATGCTGTTTGCACAGGAAGTTGAAAAATACGGTATTACGGTTGACGAGGATGCCGTTCAGGCCGAGGTCGATAGACTCAAGGAACGCAGCAATCTTGACGATGCCGCGTTCAAGGAGCAACTGGCCAGGGAAGGGCTGGACATGAACGCTCTGCAGGAACAGATCCGCAGCAACATGAAGAAGCAACGTCTTTTGGGAGGCATGGTCAGCCGCAAGGTGCTGGTTACCGATTCCGAAACACGTGAAGCCTATGAAGCCAGGAAGCAGGAATACTTTACTGGCGGCGGTGTGCATTTGGCCATCATCATGGTTCCCGATAATGTTTCCGCAGATGAGGTCATGCGCAAGATTAATGACGGTGAGCTGTCTTTCGAGGAGGCTGTATTGCAGTACTCAGATGGCCCCGGCGTTGAAAGCGGTGGGGATATCGGTGAAATGTCCTGGTCCAGTCTTGACGATGACTGGCGTGCTGCACTGCGCGGGATGGAGGTTGACGACATCAAGGGGCCGGTGGAGATTAATGGCGCTCCTGTCATCATCCGTTTGCTTGGGAATAGTAAGGGAACATATGTCCCGTTTGAAGAAGTCAAGGATTCCATATACACGGAACTCCTCAAGGAAAAACGTGAAAAGGTCTATGACGAATACCTCAAGGGGTTGAAGGAAAAGGCCGTGATTCGCTACATGGATTAAATGAATCCGGAGAAAGAAATGGATTTCAAGGAAGTTGGAAATATATTCAAGGATGAGCGCGAGCGCCGCGGCCTGAGCATCAAGGAGGTGATGGAAGTCACCAAGATCAGTCGCCGCAACCTGCTTGCCATTGAGGATGGAAACAAGGACGAATTGCCCCATCCCGTGTATGCCAAGGGCTTCATTCGGAGCTATGCCCGTTTTTTGGGGTTGGATGCCGATGAATTGGCCCAGGTCTTCGATGTAACGGAGTCGGTGGAAGCCGATGCGTTGGATGCGACGGATTACGAGGTGAATCCGCGTGCTGATCTGGCGTTTCAGGATGTGGAAAGAAGGCCGGGAAATCGCAAGAATTCGATGTTTTCCGTCGCGATCATCATTGCCTTGCTGGCATTGCTGGGGGGACTGGTGTATTACTTTGGTTTTTATCAGAAAACAGCCATTACCGAGCAATCAGAAGCAGTGATTTCCTCTGAAAGTGTTGTGGCGGAATCGGCAGAGCAGCCGAACGAAGACATATCTGCTGAAAGGGCCGGGGCGACCGGAGATGTGGTTGCAGCAGCACCTGATAGCTCGGACGAACAAAGTGACGCTGACAGTGTTGCGGATAAGGAACAGAAGAATAATTCGGAGGCCGTGCAAACGGCCTCTGTTGCTGCAGGGCAAAGTGCTGGAGGAGGAACGCTTTCCGAAAACACCGGCAACAATGACGAGTTCGTTTCCGGCGAAAGCGATGTCGATGACGCTGATGCTGTTAAATATGCTCATGTTCTCGTTATACGCGCCACAACTAAGCAGGGATGTTGGGTTGGTGTGTGGAAGAGCGAGGGTAACGATATGGCAAGGGATTTCTTCTTGCGCAATGGAGAGCCGCTTCGTTTGAAGTTTAATAGTTTTCGCCGTATTCGCATCGGCAATGTCCCTGGCGTAGTTGTTCAATACAATGGCGAAGAGTATCCGCTTGACCCCGGGAAGGGTAAAACCCAGGATTTGCGTTTCGGAAAATTGTAACTCCGGACGAGGAATGATGCATGGAAGCCACGGAAAAGGCCCTTGTGCTCAGGGTAGGGCGTTTTCGTGAGGCTGACGCCTGGGTCAGGCTGCTGACTCCATCCCATGGCGTATTCACTGCCTTTGCCTTTGGCGGACTGCGAAGCCGTCGCCGTTTTCTCGGGTGTCTTGATCCCCTTAATCTTGTTCTTTTTTCCATAACCTCGGATAAGCGCGGAGCGTATCAGCGTTTGACCGAGGGAACCCTTTTGAACGGATTTCAGGCCCTGAAGCGCAACAAGGCGTTGGTCGGACAGGCCGTGAATTGCATCAAGTTCATCGAGGCTATCGAGCCCGGGGCAGATGATGGCCGCATTGCATTCGGTCTGCTTGTTGATTTGCTTGAAACATTGGCCGACCAGCAACCCGAAGGCGATCTTTTTCCACTGCTTTTTCGCGCGCGGCTGATTTTCACAATGGGCTTCACACCGGATTTCCTGTCCTGTTCACGCTGTGGGGCCGTGCTCAATGGTGTCGGAAAAGTTCTTTTTTCCGTGGAAAGCGGGCAGGTGACATGCTCTGCTTGTAAATCGGACAATAAAGCGGTAGATGGACTAGCTCGACCCGTTACGGTCGGTGCATTGCGCGCGCTGGACTGGATCATGCGCAGCAGTCCGGCGCAGTGGAGCGGCGTAGGCATGTCTGCAGATGTTCGAAGTCAGATTTTCGAATTGATCGAGTTTTTTGTTGCCTATCATCTTGGCCTCCAGTGGGAGGGCAGGAACTATAAAAAAGTTTGATACGTTGGAGTATTACATGAATTTTCAGGACGTCATCTTGAAGCTGCAGGACTTTTGGGCCAAGCAGGGGTGCGTCGTTGTTCAGCCTGTGGACATTGAAGTCGGAGCGGGCACGTTCAATCCTTCCACCTTTTTCCGGGTCATCGGCCCCGAACCGTGGGACGTGGCCTATGTGCAGCCTTCCAGGAGACCCACGGATGGTCGGTATGGAGAGAATCCCAACCGTTTGCAGCATTACTACCAGTTTCAGGTCATACTGAAACCGTCGCCCGACAATGTACAGGATCTGTATCTGGAGAGCCTCGGTGCCATCGGTATTGATATTCGCGAACACGACATCCGTTTCGTGGAAGATGACTGGGAGTCTCCCACGCTTGGCGCCTGGGGACTTGGTTGGGAGGTTTGGCTTAACGGCATGGAAGTCACCCAGTTTACCTATTTCCAGCAGGTGGGCGGCATTGATCTCAAACCGGTGAGCGTGGAAATCACCTACGGGCTTGAGCGTTTGTGCATGTATCTTCAGGAAAAGGAGTCCGTGTACGACCTGAAGTGGAACGACACCGTGACGTACGGCAACGTCTTTCATCAGAATGAAGTCGAGATGTCCAAGTACAATTTCGAGCTTTCCGATGCGGACATGCTTTTCGACCTGTTCAACAAGTTCGAGGGTGAGTGTCTGAAGCTTTGTGAAGAGGGCTTGCCGTGGCCTGCATACGACTTTTGTCTCAAGTGTTCGCATTCGTTCAACCTGCTGGATGCCCGAGGCGCAATTTCCATTACCGAGCGTGCCGCCTATATCGGCAGGGTACGCAACCTTGCCTCGAAGATCGCGCAGCTCTATGCGCAGCAGCGTGAAGACATGGGCTATCCCATGCTTGGCCGGAACGAATAGTTTTTGACGGGCGAACCAGCAACGAAAAGAGTGGAATAATGGCAGAATTCATTCTGGAAATCGGAATAGAGGAAATGCCCGCGCGTTTTGTGCCCAAGCTGGCCGACGAGCTGGCAGCGCGGTTTGAGAAATTGCTTGCCGAGGCCATGATCGATTGTGATCACGTGGCGACCTATGCCACCCCGCGCAGGCTGACCGCGCACGTAACGGGCATGGGTGAGGAGCAGCGCAGCGAGCAGGAGACCGTGTCCGGTCCTCCGGTGCGTATCGCCTATGACGAGGACGGCAACCTGACCAAGGCCGGTCAAGGCTTTGCCAAGACGCAGGGCGTGGCCGAGGCCGATCTTTTTACCATGAAGACAGACAAGGGTGAGTATCTGGCCGCCACAAAGAATGTGGGCGGCGGCAAGAGCCTCGATATTCTGCCTGATTTGTGTGTGCGTGCCGTGGAAGCCATGACTTTTCCCAAAAGGATGCGTTGGGGCGGGTATGATTTTGCCTTTGGCCGTCCCATCCGATGGCTGCTGGCCCTGCTGGATGACGCCGTGGTCGAGTTTTCCGTGGAAAACCTCACAGCTGACCGTATTTCCCATGGGCATCGCGTCATGGGAGCCGGGCCGTGGACCATTGAGCATGCTTCGAAATATTTTGAAACCATGGAAGCCAAGGCCAAGGTGATTCTGGATCCGGAGCGGCGCAAGCAGATCATTGTGTCAGAAGGCGATAGACTGGCCGCCGAGGCAGGGGGAGCCATTGTCTGGAAGGAGAGCCTGTTGCAGGAAGTGGCCAACCTTGTGGAATGGCCGGTTCCTATTCTTGGCAATATTGATTCCATGTATCTTGAAGTGCCGCGTGAAGTGTTGCTGACAAGCATGCAGAGTCACCAGAAAAGCTTTGGTGTTCAAGGGAAAGACGGAAAGCTGTTGCCACATTTCCTGACCACCCTGAATCTTGTCCCTCAGGATGAAGCGCTTGTTCGCAAGGGGTGGGAGCGTGTTCTGAAGGCTCGGTTGGAGGATGCCCGTTTCTTCTGGGAAGCCGATTGCCGTGTTGATTTCCAGACCTGGCTGGACAAGCTCGAAAGTGTGGTTTTCCTTGGCCCGCTGGGCAGCATGGGCGACAAGGCCCGTCGGCTGGAAAAATTGTGTGGCCAACTCGCAACGATTGTCGCCGAGCCCAAGGGGATTCTCCCCGGCGAGTTGGAGGCATATGCACAGGCCGGGCGTCTTGCCAAGGCGGATCTCGTCTCTGAAATGGTCAACGAATTTGATTCCTTGCAGGGCGTCATGGGCGGCATATACGCGGAAAAGGCGGGCAAGGGTGATGTGATCTCCCAAGCCCTGTACGAGCAGTATCTTCCGGCAGGACCCGAGACTCCGGTTCCGTCGAGTCTGTCCGGTGCTCTGCTTTCCATGGCTGACAAGGCTGACACGCTTACCGGTTGTTTCGGCCTCGGCAAAAAGCCTACCGGGGCCAATGACCCGTTTGCATTGCGCCGCTGTGCACTTGGAATATGCCGTATCATCATGGAGCACGGGCTGGATGTGAATCTGGCTGAGTTGTTGTCCTATGCTCGTTCCGCATATTCCGACGTGAAGTGGAAACTGGACGATGGTGAGGCAAAGGCACGGCTTCTGGACTTTTTTGCCAACCGACTGCGGGCATTGTTTTCGGGCAAGGGATTCGAGACCAAGGTCGTGGATGCGGCCATTGGCGCCGGTTTTGAAGACGTGCGCACGCTGGAGAAGCGTCTTGAGGCGTTGGCTGAATTCAGCGGTACTGATGGCTTTGAACAGGCCGTGCTGACTTTCAAGCGGGCGGCGAATATCATCCGCAAACAGGGCGATGAGGCCGGACAGGAGTTGACCGGCAACTATGACCCGGAGCAACTCGGGGATGCGCAGGAAAAAGCCTTGGCCGCCAAGCTGGAACAGACGGGAGCAGCGTTCGAAGACCTTTGGGATGCTGATGATTTTTCCGGTCTTTTCCGTATGTTGGGAGAACTTCGTCCTACTGTGGATGCGTTCTTCGACAACGTTATGGTCATGTGCGATGATACGACATTGCGTCTGAATCGTCTGAACCTGCTCAAGGCTCTGGTCGATCGTCTTGGCCGTTTGGCTGATTTTAATGCCCTTCAAGTGTAAAAGGGCTTGACAAACAGGGGCGTGGACATATAAACATCCCTGTCTTCGGAAGCGAACAAATCGTTTATTACGAATTTAATTAATAGATTTTAGGAGAACTGTTTTGGCGAATCACAAGTCCGCACTGAAAAGGCACCGTCAGAGCCTCAAGCGCAACCTGCGCAACCGTATGACCAAGACTCGCATCAAGAACACGGTCAAGGCCGTTCGTGATGCCATTGAAGCTAACGATGCCCCCAAGGCGCAGGAAGCTTTGCAGGCTGCCACGTCCATCCTGGATAAGGCTGGCCGCAAGAACGTTATGCATCCCCGCACTGCTGCCCGCAGGATTTCCCGCCTGCAGCAGGCCGTGAACAAGATCGAAGCCTAGCGCCGAGTTCTTTTGAGCATTTCATGCCCGCTACACGTATGTGTGGCGGGCTTTTACCGTTTGAACCGTGGGTTTTCTATCTTCCTTGTTCGGCGATTTTGTTGAGGGCTTGTTTGTCCAGGATCGTTATTTCCTTGCCGTTCATGGCGATTATTTCGTCTTTTACAAACCGTTTGAGTATGCGCGACAGGGTTTCCTGAATAGTGCCCAGATAAAAGGCCACTTGTCCCTTGGGCAGGTCCAGTGTGAACGTTGCGGATTCCCTGCTTCCGGCAAGCAGCAGCAGGTGGGCGGCAACCCGGGCCGGAGCTTCCTTGAGGCTCAGGTCTTCGATCTTGTTGACCAGAATACGCAATCGTGATGACAGTTGTGCCATCATGGTCATGGCCAGATCAGGGTCGCTGGCGATGATGCGGGCAAATTCCACTCTCGGCACATAGAGCAGTATGGAATTTTCAAGGGTTTGGGCGTGTACGGGAAAGGTCGTGCCTTCGAAGACTGGCACCTCGGCAAAGTTTTCTCCGGTTTTGAATATGTTCAGAATCTGTTCTTTCCCGGAAGGGGAATTGCGGTAGATTTTTACTTTCCCGCTGATGACCGCGTAGAAGCCGCTGGCCGGGGTGTCGGCTTCGAAAATGACCTCTCCCTTGCGGTATCCTTTTTGTACGACTATTTCTGCCAGCCGCTTTTGCTTTTCTTCCGGAATATCCTTGAAGATCGACACACTTTTGACTGACTGCAATGTATTTTGTCCCGTCATGGTTTTGTTTCCTGTATTTTGTTCTGTCATTTGACTTAAATCATGTCATCGGCATTTTTGTTTGTCCATATTGGACTCACGGAGGCGATTGCATGCGTTTTGTGGTTTTATTTTTACCTGCGTCAGCTCTTGTCTTGCTGGGCGCCCATTATGCCCGGGGTGGTGAACTCGGGGTTGCGGTTGCGCATGTTTTGCTTGCCGTGTTCCTGTTCTCCAAAAGAGCGTGGGTCCGTCCTGTGGCCGCGGGCATTCTGGTGCTCGGTTCCGTGGAGTGGGTCAACGCCTTCGTTGACCTGGTCAGGTTTCGGTTGGCCGCGGATATTCCGTGGTCGCGCGCGACCATAATCATGGGCATGGTTTTAGCCCTGAATGTGTTGGCCCTGTTTTCGTTGATGTGCAGAGGCGCGCGTGATTTCTATTCCCGTCACAGGGAGAACATCGGCTGGCGTGCGGCCATGTTTTTTGTGGTGATCATCGTACTTGTCTTCATTCGGGCAAAGACGGCAATTCCATTGTTGCTGGCGGACAGGTTTTTTCCGGGCTGGGGCGGGCTGGAAACGTTTGCCCTTGGGCTGTATGCGGTCTGGATTGGCGGCAAGATGCTTGACCCGCAACAAAACAGGCGTGCGCGGCCACGCATCTGGGCGTTTTTCTCCATCGTCTTTTTCTCGCAGCTGGTTCTGGGGTTGGCCGGGGTGGAGCGTATGCTCATGACCGGAGATCTGCATCTTCCGGTTCCCGCGCTCATTGTGGCCGGCCCTGTGTTTCGCGGCGGGGGCGTGTTCATGCTTGCCCTGTTTTCAGCCACGGTCTTCCTGGTCGGTCCGGCATGGTGCAGCCATCTCTGCTATATTGGCGCCTTGGACGATTTCATGAGCCGTAGGGGTGGAAAGGCCGGGCAGAACAAGAAGTTTGAGCGTCTGGGCGTGTGGGGACGCGGAGCCACTTTGGTTTTGGTTCTTGGCGCGGCGGTTATTTTGCGCCAGCAGGACGTCTCATGGTTGGTGGCGGTTTGGGCTGCCGCGGTTTTCGGCCTGATCGGCATCGGGATCATGTTCGTGTTTTCACGCAGGGCAGGGCTTATGGTCCATTGTACGACCTTTTGCCCCATGGGCCTGCTGGCCGTTGTTTTCGGTCGTCTTTCCCTGTGGCGTATCAGGATTGATACCAATTGTTCCCGGTGTTCGGCCTGTTTTTCCCATTGTCGTTACAACGCGCTTTCCGAAGAGGCCATGGTGGCCGGACAACCCGGAATGAACTGCACGTTGTGCGGGGATTGTGTTGCTGCATGTCCGGGTGGGCACGTCGCTTATTCGTTTCCATTTTTGAATTCAGTCAATTCGCGCGCTCTGTTTTTGACACTTGTGATCAGTCTGCATGCGGTCTTCCTTGGCGTCGCGAGAATGTAAATATTGTAAAGGAGTAGAGTCATGGGTGTGATTCGCAAGATGATCAAGGTCGATGAGGAAAAGTGCACCGGGTGCGGCTTGTGCGTGCCGGGTTGCGAAGAAGGTGCCCTGCAGATCATTGACGGAAAGGCGCGGTTGGTAAGCGACGTGTACTGTGACGGGCTTGGCGCCTGCCTTGGCGAATGTCCGGAAGGCGCGTTGTCCGTGGAAGAGCGGGAAGCCGAGGACTTTGATCCTCGGGCCGTTGTTGAGCTTTTGACCGAACAGGGCAGAACTGTTCCCGAGCACATGCCGGACCCCGCAAGCTTGCGGATAGACAAAAAAGCCCGGCCAGGCGGTGGTTGCCCGGGAGCGGCCCTCAAGACCATGACTCCCTGCCAGCAGGCCAATGTTCCTGTTTCAGAGGCTTCTGCCGTTTCCAATCTTTCCCATTGGCCGGTTCAGCTTCGGCTTGTTCCGCCGACCGCGCCTTTTTTGAAGGATGCCGACTTGTTGCTGACCGCGGACTGCGTGGCCGTTGCTCTGCCGGATTATCATGCCCGGTATGTCCGGGACAAGGTCGTGGTCATGGGCTGCCCCAAGTTCGATGATGCGCAGGACTATGTTGAACGGTTGGCGGCGATCATTGCCCGGAACGATTTGAAGACCATAACCGTGATGGAGATGGAGGTGCCGTGTTGCTCGTCCATGAGCGTTATTCTGGAACGGGCCATGGCCAAGGCAGGCCGGTCCGTGGCGACTACACGGATGATCATAGCGCGTGACGGCAGGGTGTTGTCCCGCGAATCCCTGAATTTGTGAAGCGCAGGAGGTGCGACAATGAAGAATGTCAACCTGTACGAACTGAACGGTTTCAAGGATTTGGCCTTTTCCAGCCAGCTGGTGCATGAGTCGCCGTATATGAAGGTGCTCAGCTTCAACTTTCGGGCCGGACAGAAGCTGCCTGTGCATTCCCATGACCTTGAGGGCGAGCTGACCATTGCCGTGCTTGAAGGGGAAGGTCGTTTTTTGGCTCAGGACGATGCGTCCATCCCTGCCCGTGCCGGGGACGTGCTATGCTCGCGCATTGCCGAACCGCATGGCGTTGAGGCGGATACGGACATGCGGGTTCTGGTGACCATTGCTCCGCCGATCTGAGAAGGGATGTCCGTGACGATGCAAAAAAAAGCAATGCAGGAAGATACCAAGCCTGCCGTTATCTCTCGCAGAGACGGCAGCTTTGATGTCGGTGTGGCATCCATCTACGGACGCGTTTGCGCGGACGACTTGAGCGTGGTCAATCGTGTGGTGCAGGAGTTCGGATTGCCGGGAATCCGTCTTTCTGCTGCCCGGACCATGGTGGTGGAAGGCGTGCCGAATGATTTGGCAGACCGTGTGCAACAAGCTCTGGGCTCGGCATGTGCCTCTGTGCAGTACATGATTTCCGGGTGTCCGGGAAACGACGTGTGTAAGCGGGGAGCACTGTCCACCGCAAGCATGGCACAGCGGTTGGAAAAGGTGCTGGAAGATCTCGGAACGATGCCTGCCCCGGTCAAGTGTGGTTTGTCCGGTTGTCCCCGGTGTTGCGGCGAATCCGTGGTGCGCGATGTGGGGCTGATGGGGACGGGCAAAAAAGGGTGGACTGTCTTTTTTGGCGGCAATGCCGGGCGAAAAATTCGGGCTGGTGATGAAGTCGGCAGGGGCTTGAATGATGAACAGACTATTGCTCTAGCGTCCCGGCTGCTTGCGGTCTACCGGGCGAAGGCGCGACCGCGTGAAAGAACAGCCCGCTTTGTGGAGCGTGTTGGTATTGCGATGATCAAACGTGTTGTTATGCGAGGTCCTGAACACGATGATTGATCGTTTCGCCGTGTTTGTTTTGGTCGAATCATTGCCATCATGAAGTTGCACACACGGGAAAACATGCGTAAAAAGGCCATGTTGATCAAGTCTGTCATGGCAACGAGGAGCCTGATTTGCGTATTATTATCGTGGGGGCCGGGGAAGTCGGATTTCATATTTCCCGCCGCCTTGCTGTAGAGAACAAGGAAGTCGTGGTGGTGGACAGGTCTGCCGACGCGCTCAAGCGGGTGGCAGAAGCCACAGACGTTCAGACTATAGAAGGGTCGGGCTGCAGCCCGCAAGTGTTGTCTGATGCCGGAGTGGAAGGCGCGGACATTCTTTTGGCCGTGACCGATAGCGACGAAGTCAATATTCTTTCCTGCTTCTACGCCAACCGGCTTTCGCCGAAAACAACCAAGCTGGCCCGGCTTCGCAGTGCCGATTACACCAATCATTCCGAATTGCTTACGGGAGACGGGTTGAACATCGCCAAGATAATCAATCCGGATCAGGAAGTGGTGGATTCCATTCTTCGCCTCATGAGCGTGCCCGGAGCCATGGAAATCAGCGAGTTCGCACAGGGCAAGATACGTCTCAGCGGTATCAACCTGCCTGACCAGAGTCCGCTCATCGGCACCCGTTTGCTCAACCTGCGCGAACACATTGGCGACGTGCCTCTGGTCATAGCCGCCATCGTGCGCGACAATACGCTCATAATTCCCAGCGGTGCGGACGAAGTGAGGCAGGGGGACGTGGTGTATCTTGCCTACGACATCAAGGATCAGGAAGATATTCTTGAACGCCTTGGCGTCACTGCTGAACCTCTACGCAAGGTGTTGATCATCGGCGGTGGTAATATCGGTTACAAGCTAGCAAAATCGTTAGATAATAAGTTTTATCATACACGTATCCTGGAGCAGGACCCGCGACGGTGCGACTGGCTCTCCGAGCGATTGGACCGGCCCATTGTCCTTATGGGCAACGGTACGGACCAGGAGGTGCTCAGTCAGGAAAACGTTGGGGATCTTGACCTTGTCATTGCCGTGACCGGGGACGAGGAGACCAATATCCTGAGTTGCGTGCTGGCCAAGAGTCTGGGAACAAAAAGCACCATCACCAGAATCAACAACTTTGCATACATGCCTCTGATCGAGCCTATCGGCATCGACCATCTGGTCTGCCCGCGTCTGTCGGCCATCAATTCCCTGCTGCATTTCATTCGCCGGGGGCAGGTCATATCTACGGCCAGCATCAAGGGCGAGGAAGCCGAAGCCCTGGAAGCGATCGCCCAGGAAAATTCAGAGATCGTGGGCAAGCCCATCATGGATCTGGGTTTTCCCCGCGGATGTCTGGTGCTCTGTTTTCAGCGTGGGGACGAGGTTGTCATTCCCCGCGGCGACACGGTCATCGAGCCGCAGGATCGGCTGATCATTCTTTCTACCCGCCAGAACATTCCCAAGGTTGAAAAAGCGTTGGATGTGAAGATGGAGTTCTTCTAGATGCGTTGGCAGTATGTTCTGCACGTCATAGGGGCATTGGTCGGCTGCGTGGGGCTGACCATGCTTTGGCCCTTGTGTTGGGGCCTGTATTACGGTGATGCCGGGGCCATGCCCCTGGCGCTGGCCATGCTGATCACCGTGGCCTCCGGCGTCACGCTTTTTTTCGTGTTCAGAAAAAAGACAGCAAAGGGGATCAGTCATCGAGAGGGCATGGCCATTGTGGCGCTTGGCTGGTTTGCAGCCGGTGTATTCGGCGGCCTTCCGTTTCTTTTCAGTGGCACGTTTCCCGGTCTTGTGGATTGTGTTTTCGAGTCCCTGTCCGGTTTTACCACCACCGGCTCCTCCGTGTTGTCCGACATTGAAGCGCTGCCGCGCAGTATTCTTTTTTGGCGCAGCCTGACACATTGGCTTGGAGGCATGGGGATTATTGTCCTTTCCCTGGCCATTTTGCCTTTTCTCGGTGTGGGCGGCATGCAGCTTTACAAGGCCGAGGTTCCTGGCCCGGTACCGGACAAACTCAAGCCGCGCATCAAGGACACGGCAATGGTGCTGTGGAAGGTTTATGTTCTTTTTTCCGTGTTGGAGACCGTGTTGCTCATGTTCGGTGGCATGGATCTGTTTGATGCCCTGTGCCATACGTTCGGCACCATGGCCACCGGTGGTTTTTCCACCAAGAATACTTCCGTGGCCTATTTTGACAGCGCGTACATCGATTATGTGATCACGGCATTCATGTTGATTGCAGGAATCAACTTTTCCTTGCATTACCTGCTGCTCAAGGGAAAGCCTAAAACCATGTTCAAGGACCCGGAATTCAGGACTTTCGTCTCGCTGTTCAGCCTTTTTGTCTTGGTGCTGACCGTTGCGGTCTATGTGGCTGGCAATTACGATAATACCGCTGACGCGTTTCGCTATACCTCGTTCCAGGTGGCCTCCATCCTGACCACCACGGGGTTTGCCACTGCAAATTACGAATTGTGGCCGGGCGTTTGTCAGGCCATATTGCTGTTTTGCATGTTTGTTGGCGGTTGCGCCGGTTCCACGGGCGGCGGCATGAAGGTCATGCGTATCATGTTGATCATGAAGCAGTCATATCAGGAGCTTTTCCGCCTCATTCACCCCCGTGCTGTTTCCCGGGTCAAGATGGGGCGTCGTCCTGTTCCTGATGACGTGATCAGGGGTGTTTGGGGCTTTTTTGTCCTGTGGCTCGGATTGTTTGTTCTCTGTGCATTCGTTGTCGCCGGCACAGGAGCGGATGTCGTATCTTCCTTTGCAGCTGCGCTGGCGTGCATAGGCAATATCGGCCCCGGGATCGGTACAGTTGGTCCCACGGAGAATTATGCGCATTTCAGTGATATGGCCAAATGGATGCTGACATTTTGTATGGTTTTGGGAAGATTGGAGATTTATACGGTGGTCATCTTGTTTGTGCCTGAGTTCTGGCGCAAATAGCAAATGGTGCCTCTAGCATATGAAAAGGGCCTGCGGCTGTATGCTGCAGGCCCTTTTTTTATTGGGGGGGGCGGCGTTTCACCGTACGCGGAAATGACACCCTTTTGATTGCTTGTTGCGCATGGCGGCCAGCGTAATGATGTATGCGCACTGGCTGCCGTGGAACAGGTCGATGATAGGCTTGGATGGCGGGGTTTTGCGATAGAAGTCCTGTAGATTCTTGTACAGGTTGCGAAGGTCCGCGAAGGCACGGTTGAGGCGGTATTTGTTGCGTGCGATACCCACATAATTCCACATGGTATTGCGCACGGTCGCCCAATCCTGGGCTATCAGTGCCGGATCTTCATTTTCTATGTTGCCCGGACTTTGCCAGTCGGGAATGCTGTCCACGAGCTTGCGGGTGAGAATGGTTTTCTTGTGTGCGAGGTGTTTGGCAATATCATTGGCAGCCCCATATCCCCAAACCAATCCTTCAAGCAAAGAAGTGCTGGCCAGCCTGTTTGCGCCATGCACGCCTGTGCAGCTGGTCTCTCCGGCGGCGTAGAGCCTGTCGAGGGTCGTGCGCCCATTGATGTCCGTGAGCACGCCGCCGCAGAAATAGTGGGCAGCCGGTACCACGGGAATAGGCTGACTGCAGATGTCCACGCCCATGTTGGCGCAGTTTTGCGAAATGGTAGGGAACCGTTCGTGAATATCGCAGTCCACGTTGTTGGAAACGTCCAGATATACGCAATCCGCCCCGGAGTGGAGCATTTCGTCCATGATGGCTCTGGTGACGATGTCTCGCGGGGCGAGGTCTGCCCGTTCGTCGTATTTGGGCATGAAGGCTTCGCCCGAACCATTGACCAGTTTGGCTCCTTCGCCACGAACTGCTTCGGAAACGAGAAAACGGCGTTCCCCGCGTTTTGCTCCTCCATACAGTGCCGTGGGGTGGAATTGGATGTATTCGCAGTTCATGAGCTTGGCACCGGCGCGTTGGGCCATTGCCAGTCCGGAACCGATGGAGCTTTGGGTGTTGGTGGTATGCAGGAACACCTGTCCTACGCCGCCTGTGGCAAGCATGGTGAATCGGGCGAGGATCGTTTCCACGCTTTTGTTTTCTTCATTGAATACATATGCCCCGACACACTGGTTGTTGAGGCTGTATTGGTAATCCGTGTGGCGGGCATGGTGCCCGGTTGTCAGGAGGTCGATGGCCGTTCTGCTGGTCAGGATGCGAATATTGGGCGAAGCATTGAGAGCTTCGGCCAAGGTTTCCATGATGTTCTTTCCTGTATGATCCGCGCAATATAAAATTCTGGCGATGGAGTGGCCACCTTCCTTGGTCAGATTCCAGGAGTCGTGTGTCTTGCTGAAGGGGACGGGATATTTTTCGATAAGGACTTTTTTCAGTATTTCCGGCCCGTGTTGCGCAAGGTGCCGGACTGCACGGATGTAGTTGTGATTCCAACCGGCAGTGAGGATGTCTTTTTCGAGGCTTTTCGGGCTGTCCTCTTCCGATGTATAGACAATGCCGCCTTGAGCAAGGCTGGTGTTACCCCAGGTCAATTCTTCCCCTGCCGTGAGGATCGTGGTTTCCACACCAGCCTCGGCAAGAGTCAGTGCGGCAACGGCCCCGGCTATTCCGGAGCCGATGATCAATGCATCGGTCGTCATTCTGTGGTCGTTCATGGCCGGTATCCCTTTCCGGAAAGCTATGCGCAGACAGTGAGCATGGTTTCCAGGGCTGCTCTGGATGGCTGGCGGATGGCGTCGGGAACATCCACCGGCTCGACTGTTTCTATTGATTCGAGAAGAGTTGCGAGGTTTTCTTCGGTGGTTTTTCCCATGTCCTCGCAATAGCTCGTTTTCAGTGGAACAATGTCCTTTTTCCCTCTGTATTGGGCGCGTAGACGATGTACGAGGTTTGCTTCCGTGCCAATATGGATTGTTGCTCCCTGCGGAGCCTCGGCGACATACTTGATGATGAAGGAGGTGGAGCCGTTGGCATCGGCGGCCGCCGTGACCGCAGGAGGGCATTCCGGATGCACCACCACCATTGCCTCGGGTGTGTTTTTGCGGATTTCATTGATGGCGCTCATCGTGAATTCTTCATGAATGGGACAGAAACCGGGCCAGAGCAGAACGCGGGCTGAAGCCGCTGCGTCACGGTCCAGAGCCTGTTCCGGGTCACCGTCAATGAGTTTCTTGCCCAGCACAAGGCGTTCGTTTTCAGGGATGTCCAGAGCTTCGGCCGTGTTCCATCCGAGATGCCGATCCGGAAGGAAGAGCACCGCGTCTCCCTTGTCCAGTGCCCATCGCATCATTTTTTGCGCGTTGGCGGATGTGCAGACCGATCCGTTCCATCGACCCACAACGGCTTTTACCGCCGCAGAGGAGTTGACATAGGTGAGTGGAACGATCGAACGTCCGCCCTCGGACAGGAGAGTCAGCGCCCGGTTTACATGCCCTGCAAGGGCCATGTCGGCCATGGGGCACGAAGCTGTGGTGTCGGGGATGTGTATTTTCTGATTTCCACGGCGCAGGATGGCTGCGGATTCAGCCATGAAATAAACGCCGCAAAATACGATATGTTCTGCGTCCAGCGTTGCTATCTTGCGAGCAAGCTCCAGCGAATCGCCGCTGATGTCCGCATGCTGCATTACCGCGTCTGATTGATAGTGGTGTCCGAGGATGGCCAACCGGTCCCCCATTTTCTGGCGGATTTTCGTGATGGCTTCGGTTGCGCCGGACATAGCTTAGGCTCCCGTGGTTACGAATTGCATGCTGAAATCTGAGGCCGGGGCCGAGTGGGTCAACTTGCCTACGGAAATGAAGTCTGGGCCGAGCTTGGCTACCGAACCGATATTATCAAGGGATATGTTGCCGCTTACCTCGGATTCCATGGTGTCGGGAATCATGGACAGGGCCTGTTTGATTGTATCCGGGGGCATGTTGTCGAGCATGATGCGTTGCACAGGGCAGGAAATCGCTTCCTTGACTTCGTCTATGGTGCGGCATTCGACCTCGATGGGCGGACAGGGGGAGTATTCAGCCGTAAGTCTGTTCACCGCTTGTGCAATGCCTCCGGCCCTGTCGATATGGTTGTCCTTGAGCATGAGCATTTCCACCAGGTTTTTCCGATGGTTGAGCCCGCCGCCCACGAGGACTGCGTATTTTTCCGGGTAACGAAGCCCGGGGGTCGTTTTTCGGGTGTCCAGCAGTTTTGTTTGCGTGCCTTGAAGTTGTTGCACATAGCGTGAAGTAAGTTCGGCAATGCCGGAAAGCCTGCACAGAAAATTCATGATCACGCGTTCCACCTTGAGAAGGTATGCCGCAGGACCTTCCAGCGCCGCGACCATGGTTCCTTCGGATACGCGCTCACCATCGTCCACGTTGAGCATGTGGCGGCATTGCGCTTCGCCGCCGAATTCGAGGATGAGAGGGATGAGAGGGAGGCCTGCCACGATAGTGGATTGCTTGGCTACTATTTGCGCCTGTGCGGTGTCGTCATCCGTGAACAGGGCCTGTGAGGTCATGTCCGGACCGTCTTCGGCCAAGGCTATGCGAATGAGCGCAAGCAGAAACATTCTGGATTCTGCTTGAAAGAATTCTTCAAATTTGTCTGCCATGATGGGTACCTTTTTTCCATGTTCGTTGATTGCAAGTAAAAGACCCCCACACATTCGTCAAGAGTATAGGGGGTTGATGAAATATTTCACAAAGTTGTAATGGGGAAGCCGGGTATAATCTTTGACCTGAACCATGATTTGGGCTAGGTCAGGTGCCATGAAAGCAAAAGAGCAGGGCATGCCGCAACTGTTTGAGGTGCAGGATGACGATCGCGACGAGCGGGAGTTGGAGCAGCACCCGGCAGACGCAGCACAACATATTGAAGGGCTTGACATTTCTGATCAGGTCAAGTTCGTCAAACAACTCCCCGTCAAGGATGCGGCAGCATCCATTGCCGAGATGGATTCGCATGACCAGGTGGAGTTGGTTGGAGCGCTTAATGCTGGATTTGGTGCCAGGATTCTTGAACAGATGGCACCCGATGACGCAACCGACCTGCTCGAACAACTGGAAGAAAATCAGCGCAAGGCCCTGCTCAGCAATATAAAAGCCGAAGACAGGGCGGAACTCAAGACCCTGTTGACCTTTGATCCGGATACTGCCGGCGGTGTCATGAACACCGAGGCTCTGATTCTGGATCAGCATCTTTCTGCAGATGAAGCCGTTCAGACGATCCGTCAGGAAGTGGAAGACAAGGAAATTCCATACTATGCCTACTTGGTGGATGATCGCGACAGCCTGACCGGCGTGGTGTCGTTGCGTGATCTGCTGCTCGCGCGTCGCGGAGCTCAACTGAAGGATCTGGTTAAAACACAGAACCTGATCACGGTGAGTTATAACATCGACAAGGAAGAGGTGGCCCGGAAAATCGCGCACTACAATCTCTTGGCTCTGCCTGTGGTGGATTTCGGCAATCGCTTGCTGGGTGTTGTGACTGTTGATGACGTCATCGACATCATCCATGAAGAAGCGACTGAAGATATGCAGACCATGGTTGGTGCAGGTGCGGACGAGACCACGGATTCCCCGGTCAATTTTTCCGTAAGAAAACGCTTGCCCTGGCTGATCATCAACGTGATCAACTCGGCGATTGCGGCCTATGTTGTCCATCTTTTCGAGCCGACCATTTCCAAGATGGCCATTTTGGCGGCGCTCATGCATATTGTTTCCAATCAGGCTGGCAATACCGGACAGCAGGCCCTTGCCGTCATGATTCGTCAACTGGCCGTTGAAAAGTTCGACCGCAGGAAAGCGTGGATTGCCGTTGTGCGTGAACTCAAAATCGGTATTGTTAACGGAGTTATGATTTCTCTTGGGGTCTTTTTGCTGCTTCTGGTAACCACGCAGGACATCAGGCTGGCCTCGTGTATGGGCATAGCTCTGATTTTTGACATGCTGGTAGGGGCACTGTTCGGTGCTTCGATTCCGCTCATTCTCAAAGAGATCGGGCGCGATCCTGCGCAGGCTTCGAGTATCTTTTTGACAACAATTACAGATGCATTTGGGTTCTGGAGCTTTTTGGCCCTTGCCGGATGGATGCTTCTTGGTTGAGTCTTTAACGTTTGCTGTTGAAAAATCCCCTGCTTCCGTATGAAGCAGGGGATTTTTTCGTGATATTTCAGGAAAAGGGGTCAGTCGAGTCCGAGAGAGCTGAGCAGGTCGTCCACGTTGCTTTGGTCTGTTTCTTCCTGCGGTCCGGCAAGGTCCGATGCTTTGGTTTTTGCCTCTTCGGAAAGGGATTGGATGTCCTTTTCCGGCTCTTCTTTTCGTTGGCGGATCATGAGTCCTGTGGAGAGCATGACCTCGCGAACGATCTGTTCGACCTTGCGGATGGAGTTGATGATGATTTTGATGCGTTGGCCCGTGAGGTCCTGGAAGCTCAGGGTGACCATGATCTGGGAGAGATCGTTCATCAGGGTGTTGTTGATGCTTTTCAGTTGCTCTCTGTCTTCCTTGGTCACACCGCCGGACTCGAACCCTTTGACGATGCGGTCCACGGTGGTGGACATGTCCTGAAGGTTTTCCACGATGTCGATAATGTCCACGGCGGCTTTTTCCGTGGTTCTGAGCACGGCGTCAAGCTGGTCCGAGGTTTCGTTGAACAGTTCTTCGGGATCAATTTCGGTTTCGAACTGCGGCACGACCTTGGTCCCGCCTTTGGCTGCCTTTACTTCCTGGTATATTTCCTTGAGGCCCTGCTGCAGGTCTTCATTGACCCGGCGGTAGAATTCACCCTCAAGAAGGGCTGTGGACAGGTTGGCGGCTATTTCTTTTTGGACGGAAGCAGTGATGGATTCCTTGAGGTTTTCAACCAGCTGGTCGGAGACCTTGTCCATCATCTCTCTGATGATCTGTTCGTTTGAATTCATGAATACTCCTGATTATGCATCCGGCAGAGAGAGGCGTTTACGCTGAATCCCGCTTGGAGTTGCGGATCATTTCCCTTTGCCTTTGGAAAACATATTGAATGATCGTCTCCATATCGGCTTCACGGATGTTCACATATTCCATGCGGTATAGACCCGAGTCATCCTGCCTCCCGACAATGTGGGCTTTTGTCGCCGAAACGCGCAGAGGGAAGTTGTTCAGGATGATAATGACTTCAAGGTTGTCGTCGCTGCTCAGAGGGGCTGGGCAGGAAAATCGTGCTCCTGCGCCAGAGAGTTCGGTGATTTCGAGTGATAAGGGAAATTCTGAGCGAATCTGGTCCTGACTCAACAGGCTGATGATCTGGTCGGTTTTCTTGTCCAGTTCGCACAGGAAGGTGACGAGGGCTTCGGGAAGCTTGGCGCTTCGTATGAGTTCGTCTCGGCTGCAGGACCCCAGGGCCGGGGTGGCATTGAACCGGGGCGGAGTGTCCAGCGAATCCGTTTTGCGTGCATACGCCAACAGGCGGGTCTCCACTCGGGAAAACGATCGTTTTTCGCTGTCCATCTTCACCTCGCAGGGTTACTGTCTGTTGTTTTCGTCAAGATCCAGGGTCATGGCCCGAACCGGACAGACCCGGGTGCACATGCCGCAGGCGGAACATTTATCCACGTCAAAGGTGACCATGCGGGTTCCCTTGTCCACGGTCAGCGCACTGGTGGGACACATGGAGGTGCACAGGCCGCAGTGAATGCAGCTCTCTTCATCCCGGAAGATCTTGTGCGCCACCGGTATGATGCGTACGCCGTTTTCCTTGAGGTAACTGACGCCCTTGTGAAAGTCCGGCTCAAGGCCGGATATTTCGAGCGTCATGGTGCCTTCGTGGCGTGGGCTGATGTCCGCCTTGAGAATGTTGAAGCTCAACTCGAACAGCTTGCCCAGGTTGCACACCACCGGCCTGCCGGAAACGTCCGGCGGGAAGGTCAAATAGACGATTTTTCTGAAACCCTTGACTACTTCTTTCATGTCAGTCCCATCACATCTTTCGTTTTTATGGCACGCCTTTATCATAACCGCAACCCGCCTATTTCAACTTGGTGAGGAAGTTTTTGGCCTGCTTGGCTTCCACGGATTTTGGGTAGTCGGCGATGAGTTCCTCAAGCAGGAATCTGGCAACCTTGTCCTTGCCGAGATAGTGCAGGCAGAATCCCTGTTTGAGTTTGGCCGCCCGGAATTTGGAGCTTTTGGGATGCTTCTGGATGACGTCATCATACAGAAGTGCCGCTCGTGAGTAATTTTTCATTTTGTAATAGGACTGCCCCTGCCAGAAAAGGGCGCTGGCAACGAGCTTGTTCCTGGGGAACGTTTTGACGAATTCGGCCCAGTAGGAGCGCGCCTTTTCGTATTTGCCGTCCTTGTACAAGGCATAGGCGTTGTCGTAGAGCGCCTTTGCCGGGTCTTTGGCTTCCGCCTGCTTGGCAGGTTGCTTTTCCGGAGCCGGGCTTGCCGCGGTTGTCACGGGCGTGGTTGCCGGAGTCTGCTTTGCTGCCGAGAGGTCCACGTTCAGTTGGTTTTCCAGAGCAAAGGCCATGTTGTCGATGCGTTGTTCAAGGGCAGGGACTGTGGAGGTGGAGTTGCTTTGCCCCACTTGGCGGTCCATCCTGATCTCCATGACTTCCAGGTCGCCCTTGAGTTGGGCAAAATCCTGGCGCAGGCTGTTCAGCTCAACCCATATGTCGGCGGTTTTCTGGCGCACAGGATCGTTGGATTTTTCAATTTCATTGCGCAGTGCTGCACGTGCTTCGGAAAGTTCCTGCTCCAACTGCATGATCATTTTGCGCTGTTCTGCACTGGTTCTGCGGTTGGCGGCCTGCATGGATTCCACATCGGTTTTGGATGCGCAGCCCAAACCGGAAAGCAGTGCCGTGCCCGCAAGGGCAAGGATGATATTTCTCAATGATTTGTTCACGATTGCTCTCCTCTGTTTTTACCAATGAGAAGATAAGCCAGCGCGCCGAGAATTGGAATGAAAATAATTACCTGAATCCAGGCGGCTTTTTCTCCGGATGAACCAAAATCGCGGTTCCAGGCATCGAGAATGCATCGTGCGCTGAACGCGAAGAACAGCAAGACGACAAGGGCGGCAAGCCCCCATTGCAGCGGGGTGACCGCTCCGAGCTTGTCAAACATTGCGTTTACTCCTTGCATGATTTTTTAAAAGCAGGATCAGACCGAGTAGACAAAATACTCCGGTGACGACCTGTGTTGCACTGAACATGCCGATTTCACCGCGATAGTCCGCCCGGAAGAATTCGATCACGAAACGTTGTACAGAAAAGAGCACAAGAAACAGCCCTGTGGCGTCTCCCGGACGTTTCAGGCGTTTGCGGACCATGATGAGAATAAGGAAAGTCAGCAGTCCCGAGAGGCTGTGATAAAGCTGGGTCGGGTGCAAGGGGCGGTAGAGCGGTGCAAGGCTTTGCGGATTTGTGAATGTTATTGCCCAGGGCAGTGTGCACATGCTTCCATAGCAGCATCCGGCCATGAGGCAACCTATTCTTCCAATGCATTGGCCCAGAGCAAGGCCCGGTGCCATGGCGTCCGCCCACTGCATTTTGTGCGGCTGTTTGCGTAGCGTCAACCATCCGGCCAGCACGCCGCCGGCGAGTCCGCCCGAGAAGACCAGCCCGCCGTTCCAGATGGCAGGTATTTCCAGCGGATCATTGATGAACCGTTGCGGGTCAATACAGATATAGAGCAGGCGAGCCCCTAGAATTCCGCCCGCAATAATGGACAGGCCGAGAGCGGGAACCCTGGTTTTGTCCAGTCCGCGTAAGCCGGCTTCGTGCATGGTCCAACCCATCCCAGCCAGAAAGGCGGCTGCCACAAATACGCCATAGGCGTAAATGGCGACCGGTCCTATTTCAAGCAGCAGGGGTTGCATTGTCCCTGTTCAGGTACATGGAGATCAGAATGGCCCCGGCTCCGATTGTGAGCGCGGAGTCCGCTACGTTAAAAGCTGGCCAGTGATACGTGCCTATGTAGAAATCAAGAAAATCAACCACCTCTCCCAGACGTATCCGGTCGATGAGGTTGCCGATGGCACCGCCGCCGATCAGGCCCAGACCGGTGACCATCCATTTGTCACGCTCATCGGTCTTTTTGAGCATGTAGATGATGAACCCAAGGGCGATCAATGTGATGGCAATGAACATGGGTACTTGCCAACTGATGTCGTCCCGGTCCAGAACGCCCCATGCCGTCCCCTTGTTGTGCACGTGGACGAGGTTGAAAAAGCCCGGAATAATGGTCTTGGATGACCACATCGGGAATTTCTCAAGGATCAGGAGTTTTGTCCCCTGATCCAGAATGGTCGAAATTGCGGCCCATATTGCAGCCAGCGAATAACGGTTCATGCGGATTTCCTAGGCCTTTCCGGTCAACACGGCTGTACAACGCGGGCAGGCCGTGGGGTGGTCTGCATTTGTGCCGAGGTCTTCGCAGATTCTCCAGCAGCGTTCGCATTTTTCGCCGGGTGCTGCGGCCACGTCCACTTTCAGTCCTTCAATATCCTCGGCGGCAATGGCCGTGTCCCTTGCCTCGGACAGGGGCTTGATGTCCACCTTGGAAACAATGAAGAATTCCATGGGATCAAGCTCGGCGTTCTGCAAGAGGGTGGCGAGCTTTTCATCAGCATACAGGGTGATGTGAGCGTCCAGCGGCTTTCCGATGACACCGTCCTTGCGCTTAGGTTCGATGGCCTTGTTCACTTCGGCTCGGATCATGGCCAGTTTTTCCCAGCGGGCGAATGTGTTTTCGTCCATTTCGGTTTCATCCGGGGCAAAACGCAGGGCAAATATCGATTTGAGGTCGGCAAGTTCGTTTTTGATGGCCTCGGGCAGTTGCTGGAAGGCTTCTTCCGCGGTGAAGGAAAGCACCGGGGCCATGTCTTCAAGCAACATCATCAGGATTTGCCAAAGTACGGTTTGGGCGGAGCGGCGTTTGCGTCCGTCTTGAGCCTCCACGTACAGGCGGTCCTTGATGATGTCGAGATAGAATGCGGACAGGTCCACCACGCAGAGATTGTGCAGTGTGTGGTATACCTTGTGGAATTCAAAGTTGCGGTATGCCTTCTGGATGGTGGCGTGCCTTCTGGACACCAGTTCCAGCGCATAACGATCCAGCGGCAACATGTCCTGAACCGCGACCCGGTCGGACGGAGCAAAGTCGTTCAGGTTGGAAAGCAGGTAACGGCAGGTGTTGCGGATGCGGCGGTAGGCGTCCACGAGCCTGTTCAGGGTTTCATCCGAAATGCGGATGTCTTCCTGATAGTTGGACGCGGAGACCCACATACGCAGGATTTCCGCGCCGTATTTGTCGATGATTTCCTGCGGCGCGATGACGTTGCCGATGGATTTGGACATCTTGCGGCCGTCACCGTCCACCACGTAGCCGTGGGTGAGCACGGATTTGTAGGGCGGCACCTTGCGGGTGCCCATGCTGGCCAGCAGCGAGCTGTGGAACCAGCCCCTGTGCTGATCCGAACCCTCGAGGTAAAGGTCGGCCGGGTAGGTGGTTTCCTCTCGTTGTTCGACCACGGCGGCAAAGCTGGTGCCGGAGTCGAACCATACGTCAAGGATGTCGGTTTCCCGCTTCCATTTGGCAGCGCCGCACTTGGGGCAGGTCAGACCTTGGGGCACGATGTCTTCCATGGGCGCTTCAAACCAGTAGTCGCAGCCCGTGGGGTGCTTTTCGTATTTTTCGCACAGGTCGTAGACCCACTGGGCATCGTACCACGGTTCGTCGCATTCCTCGCAGATGAGCGCGGAGATGGGCACGCCCCAGTTGCGCTGGCGGGAGATGCACCAATCCGGGCGGTTTTCAACCATGTTGTAAATTCGTTCTTCGCCCCATGCCGGAATCCAGCTCACGTCGTTGCGGATGGCGTTCAATGAACGTTTGCGCAGGTCGTTTTCTTCCATGCCGATGAACCACTGGGTGGTGGCGCGGAAGATGACCGGCTTTTTGCAACGCCAGCAGTGCGGGTACGAGTGCGTGATGGAGGAGGAGCCGAGCAGATTGCCGAGTTCCTCCAGCTTTTCGATGACCTTGGGGTTGGCGTCGAACACGTTCATCCCGGCAAAGAACTCGACATCCTTGTGGAATTCGCCGCGGTCGTTCATGGGCGAATAGATTTCAAGGCCGTAGCGCATGCCAGTGACAAAGTCGTCCGGACCGTGGCCGGGCGCGGTGTGCACGCAGCCGGTACCGGCTTCGAGCGTGACATAGTCGGCCAGCACCACCGGGGATTCGCGATTGTAGATGGGGTGTTTGGGCTTGAGGCCTTCCAGTTCTGAGCCCTTGACCGTGGCTACGATTTCGGGGTTTTCCCAGCCCACGGCCTGGGCTACGCTTTCCAGCATGCCCTCGGCAACAACATAGACATCGCCGCCCACGTTCACGAACACGTAATCAAAATTCGGATGCACGGCCACGGCCATGTTGTCGGGAATGGTCCACGGCGTGGTGGTCCAGATGACGATGTACAGCTTGTTCACGTCCACGTCGGCGATTTCAGCGGCCTTGGGGTCGGCCATGGGGAAGCGCACATAGATGGACGGTGAAGTGTGGTCCGCGTATTCGACCTCGGCTTCGGCCAAGGCGGTGTGACAATCGCAGCACCAGTAGATGGGTTTCTTGCCGCGCACAACGCCGTCGTTCTCCATGAAACGACCCAGTTCTCGGGCTGTGGCTGCCTCATAGCTGGGATTCATGGTCAGGTAGGGCTCTTCCCATTTGCCGAGCACACCGAGGCGTTTGAATTCCTTGCGTTGCACATCCAGCCACTTGTTGGCGTATTCGCGGCAGATCTTGCGCACGGTCAGCGTGGGCAGTTCCTTGCGTTTCTTCTTGAGCTCCTGTTCGACCTTGTGCTCGATGGGCAGGCCGTGGCAGTCCCAGCCCGGAACATACTGGGACGTATAGCCCTGCATGTTGCGGGATTTGACCACGATGTCCTTGAGCACCTTGTTCAGGGCAGTACCCATGTGAATGTGCCCGTTGGCATAGGGAGGGCCGTCGTGCAGGCAGTAGGAGCCGTTTTCGCCGCCGGAGGAAATCATGAGGCTGTAGGCGTCGATCTGTTCCCAGAACTTGAGCATTTCAGGCTCGCGTTGCTTGAGGTTTGCCTTCATGGGAAATTTGGTCTTGGGAAGCAGAAGGGTTTTTTTATAGTCGCTCATGATGTGTGACGTCCTCCGAAAACGTATATTACTGTATGAAAATTATGTGCTGCTGAAAGCAACTGGTTACTTTGGTGCAAGCGGGGCCGGAAGTCAAGACTGGCCTGCATAAGAGGCGTAAAAAAGGGCCGGAAGTACGACCTCCGGCCCAATGAATGACTCAGGCTATATCCGTTGCATCCTGTTCAAAGGCCAGGTGCATGGATTTCGACTGCACCAGTCTGGCATCGGGCGGTACGTCTCGCGTCACCCAGACGTTACCACCTATCACTGCGTTTTTGCCGATGGTCACTCGACCGAGAATCGTTGCCCCGGCGTACACAATGACATCGTCTTCCACGATGGGATGGCGCGGCAGCCCCTTGACCAACCGTTCGCCTTCGTCCTTGGGAAAGCTCTTGGCCCCAAGGGTCACGCCCTGGTAGATGCGCACGTTGTCGCCGATGATGCATGTCTCGCCGATCACGGTCCCGGTGCCGTGGTCGATGAAGAACCGGTTGCCGATGCTGGCGCCGGGGTGGATGTCGATGCCCGTGTCAGAATGGGCCATTTCGCTGATGATGCGGGGGATGATGTCCACGTCCAGCCGATAGAGCTCGTGGGCAATGCGGTGGTTTGTGAGCGCCCGGATGGACGGGTAGCAAAAAATGGTTTCACCATGCGTTTTGGCTGCGGGGTCGCCGTCGTAGGCGGCCTCTACGTCCGAAAGCAGTTGGTTGCGGATTTCCGGCAGACATTCAAGAAATTTGCGTGCCGTGTCCTTGGAGCGTTTTTCGCAATCCGCACAGAGGTCCCGTTGATCCCGTTCACATACAAAGCAGTAGCCGCGATTGATCTGGTCGGCCAGCAGCCGTTCCACCCGGGCCAATGTGGAACCAATGTGATAGGGCATGTTCTCCGGGGTGATTTCCGACGGTCCGTAGTACCCCGGAAAAAGGACGGAACGCAGGTTTTCCACGATGTCCGACAGTATCTCCACCGAAGGCATGGGCCGCTCTCCCGAGTGGGCTCGCGAGAGCAGTTCATGCCCGTTGGTGTCGAGTTGGCGTACGATGGAATCAAGAGATTTTGTGGTGCTGGTCATGACGGTCCTTGCTTGAAATCAGTCGTGAAAAAGCGGCGTGCTCAGATAGCGTTCGCCGGTATCGCAGACGATGAATACGATGAGTTTGCCCCTGTTTTCTTCGCGTGCGGCTAGTTCAAGGGCTGCGGCGCAGTTGGCGCCGGAGGAGATGCCACACAGGATGCCTTCTTCGGTGATCAGGCGTTTGGCCGTTTCAATGGCGAGCTCTCCGTCCATGGTGATGATTTCATCAATGATGTCACGGTTGAGTATTGGGGGCACAAAGCCTGCTCCGATCCCCTGAATGGGATGCGGCCCGGGCGCGCCGCCGGAGATCACGGGTGAAAGGGACGGTTCGACTGCGATCATGCGAATGTCGGGGTTGCGTTTCTTGAGGACTTCCCCGACCCCGGTGATGGTTCCGCCGGTTCCGACTCCGGCCACGAAAATGTCTATTTTCCCGTCGGTGTCGTTCCAGATTTCCTCAGCCGTGGTGCGCCTGTGAATGTCCGGATTGAATTTGTTTTCGAACTGCATGGGCATGAATGCGTTGTCGTTGCTTTCCAGAAGCTCTTCGGCCTTGTGAATGGCTCCCTTCATGCCTTGGTCCGCAGGCGTGAGCACCAAGTCGGCCCCGAATCCCGTGAGCAGCTTGCGCCGTTCAATGCTCATGGATTCGGGCATGGTCAGCGTCAGGCGCAGTCCCTTGACGGCGCAGGCAAAGGCAAGGCCGATGCCGGTGTTGCCGCTGGTCGGTTCGACGATGAGCGTATTCTCGTCGACCAAACCCTGCTCGATGGCTTTTTCAAGCATGTTGCAGGCGATACGGTCCTTGATTGAGCCGCATGGGTTGTTGAATTCCAGTTTGGCCACCACGGTTGCGGGCAGGCCTTTGGAAAGTTTGTTGAGGCGGACCATGGGCGTGTTGCCCACCAGTTCGATCATGTTTTCGGCAATATTCATGGTTATTCCGTGCTTCTCGGCGTGCAGGAGGGCGCATCGTTTTCCGCGGAAAACGGGGACAGGGCGCGCAGGTTTTCAATGACCCCGGGCAGGTTTTCAATGATGAAGTCAACTTCCTTTTCGGTGTTGAAGCGGCTGAGACTGAAACGGATGGAGCCGTGGGCGAAAGTGAAGGGAACGCCCATGGCCCGTAGCACGTGGGATGGCTCCAGGCTGCCGGATGTGCAGGCGGAGCCGGAGCTGGCGCAGATGCCCAGTTCGTCGAGCATGAGCAGGATGGCTTCCCCCTCGACATAGCCGAAGGAGATGTTGGACGTGTTGGGCAGCCTGTTTTCCTTGTCGCCGTTGAGCTTGGCATGGGGCACGGCCTTGAGCAGTCCGTTTTCCAGTTTGTCGCGGAGCGTCTTGACCGTGGTGGTTTCTTCGGCAAAATGTTCCGTTGCCAATTGGCACGCCTTGCCCAGAGCAATGATGCCCGCAGTGTTTTCCGTTCCGGCGCGCCGTCCGCGTTCCTGATGGCCGCCGATCATGAACGGTCGGTAGGGCAGCCGTTTGCGGACAAAAAGGACACCCACGCCTTTGGGCGCATGCAGCTTGTGGCCGGAAAGGGAGAGCATGTCCACGGGCGTTCTGGAAAGGTCGATGGGTATTTTGCCCACGGCCTGAACGGCGTCCGTATGCAGGATGACGCCACGTTCCTGGGCGATGGCCGCGAGTTCCTCGATGGGAAAGAGCACGCCGGTTTCATTGTTGGCCCACATGATGGAGGCGATGGCCGTGTCGTCTCGAATGGCCTTTTTGAAGTCCTGCACGTCGAGATTGCCGTCCTCATCTACGGGCAGGTAGGTGACATCGTACCCTTCGCGTTTTTCAAGGTGCTTGCACAGACTGAGTATGGCCGGGTGCTCCACGCGGGTCGTGATGATATGTTTTTTGTCGGGTTTTGCCCTGAGTGCGGATCGAATGGCCGTATTGTCCGATTCCGTGCCGCAGGCCGTGAAAATGATTTCCGAAGGGTCGCAGTGCAGGATGTTGGCGATTCGTTGACGGGCCTCGGCAACTTTTGCACCCACCTGACCGCCGAATCGATGCATGCTGGAGGGGTTGCCATACAGATCGGAAAGGTAGGGAAGCATTTCTTCCAAAACGGCAGGGTCCACCTTGGTCGTGGCATTATTATCCATGTATATGGTCTGCATGTCAGCCCTCCTTGATGGTCACTTCGGGATCGACCTTTTCGCGCAGCCTCGCCTCCACCACGCCCTTGAGCGTGGCCTGGCTGGACGGGCAGCCTACACACATCCCCAGCAGGCGGACATAGACGTCGGTCCTGTCCACGTCGATGAGTTCGATGTTGCCGCCATCCTTTTGGAGCATGGGGCGGATTTCTTCATCGATGACCTGTTCGATGAGGCGCATGCGCTGGAGGTTGGTCAGCCCTGCGGCCGGGGAGTCCGTGGGCTCCGGGACCGTGCAGGTTGCTTTTTCGCCGTGTGCCTGTGCCAGCAGATTCTCGATGTCCGGAATGCACTTGCCACAGCCGCCTCCGGCCTTGGTGAAGTTGGTGACGTCTTCCACGGTCTTCAGGTCATTTTCTTTGATGGCTCGCAGGATTTCCTCGTCAAAGATGCCGAAACATTCACAAATAAGCTCGCCTTCATGGGAATGCTCGGCAACGGTACCAGCTTCGCCCCGGTAGTTTTTAATGGCCTGTTCGAGCGCTTCCTGGCCCATGACGGAGCAATGCATCTTTTCACGGGGAAGCCCGCCCAGGTATTCGGCGATATCCTTGTTGGTCAGCTTTTGCGCCTGCTCGATGTTCATGCCGATGATCATTTCCGTGAGCGCGGAACTGGACGCTATGGCGCTGGCGCAACCAAATGTCTGGAATTTGGCATCGGTTATGATTCCGTTGTCATCGACCTTGATGAACAGTTTGAGGGCGTCGCCGCACGCAAGTGAGCCGACCTCGCCGATGCCGTCAGCGTCTTCAAGGCTTCCGGCATTTTTGGGCTTGAGAAAGTGTTCCTTTACCTTGTCCGTATATTCCCACATGGCATTCTCCCATAGACTTGAACGGTCGTATGTTTTTGCGCAATTTTTATTTCATGGTATCATACTGCCAGCATGAGAGCTAAGTCCTTTTGGGGCATTGTCCATGATTCGCGCAGAGAAAAGTATACCAAAAAGGTATTCTTTTCTAGAGGCTCATTATCCCGGGTATTTGTGCAGCTTTTTCGTACACTTCCATTACGGATTGGCTGGAACACATGGTGGTTTCCATGGTTACGCTTGTATATTTACCTGTTCGAGATTCGCGCAGGGCGAGTTCCTCATCGGGGAACAGCGTTTTGAAATCGTTCAGTTTTTCGGTCGGCACGATGAATTTGAACATGTATGGACAGGGCCATTGGTGGTGCTCGTCCAAGCGC
Source organism: Pseudodesulfovibrio senegalensis (assembly GCF_008830225.1). Taxonomy (NCBI): domain Bacteria; kingdom Pseudomonadati; phylum Thermodesulfobacteriota; class Desulfovibrionia; order Desulfovibrionales; family Desulfovibrionaceae; genus Pseudodesulfovibrio; species Pseudodesulfovibrio senegalensis. Next base: position 65,393 of record NZ_WAIE01000005.1, on the reverse strand, counting down.
TGGCAGAAGCGTTCGTTGTCGTTACTCATTGGACATCCTTTCAGGTTTGATCTTTGAGTCATGGACAATAATGTCCCGAGTATGAATGTCAAATAGTTGGTTGTGTCTGTTCGGGGGGCTCTCAATTTGATTATAATGTCATACTTATACGAATATAGTAACTTTGAAAGTGTTCCAAAATAGTGGGGAGTCAATGTTCCGGAGAAGGACGCGGCATGGATGAAAAAGTGGATGTGCTGGTCGTAGACGATGAGCGGATAAATTTGCGCCTGCTTGAAGGGGTTCTGACTGGGCTAGACTTGAATGTGGTTAAGGCTTCATCCGGCAGGGAGGCTTTGGCATATCTTGAGGATTATGATTTTGCCGTGGTGCTTCTTGACGTGATGATGCCAGAGATGGACGGATTCACTACAGCAGAGAGAATTCGGGGCATTGAGGCCTGTCGTCATATTCCCATAATATTTGTTACGGCCATCAGCAAGGAACAGCGTCATGTGTTCCGGGGCTATGAGCTGGGAGCGGTCGATTATCTTTTCAAGCCAGTAGAGCCGGGCATACTCAAAAGCAAAGTACGAATTTTCGTGGAGTTGCACCGTAAGACCAGAGGGCTGGAACGCACAACTCGAGAGCTGGAAAAAACCATTGACCAGTTGCAGGAATCCAAGCGGGCCTTGGAGCATTCCGAACGTCGATACAGAATTGTGGCCGATTACAATTATGACTGGGAGTGTTGGTACGGCGATGGCGGCGAGCTGTTGTACATAAGCCCGAGCTGTGAACGCATTACCGGCTATCCTCCCAGGAAATTCATGAATGACCCGTCGTTTATGAAGCAGATTATTCATCGGAACGACCGCCTGCAGTGGGAACGGCACATGGCGGGGAAGCCTTTTTCGGAAGAGGATTCCTTTGATTTCAGGATTTTTAATTCAGCAAACAGAATGCGTTGGCTCAGTCTGGCGCGGCGTGATGTCGTGGATCAGGATGGTTCGTCCCTTGGTGTGCGTGCCAGTATGCGGGACATCACAAGTCGCAAGGAAGCCGAAGAACGGCTGCGCCATCAAACTCTTCACGATCCTCTTACCGGGCTTGCCAACCGGAACCTCTTTCTCGACAGGGTGGAACGTGTCATGGCTCGAACGGCAGGACACAATGCGTTTGTTGCCATAGCGTTTCTCGATCTTGACCGGTTCAAGGTCATCAACGACAGCCTCGGGCATTCGTTTGGTGATAAGGTTTTGCTTGCTGTCAGCGAACGCTTGCAACGTCTCATGCATCCGCACGATACGGTTTCACGCTTCGGGGGAGACGAGTTCGGGCTTTTGTTTGATGATTTGGACTCGGAAGAGGAGGCTGCGAAAAGGGCAGGCGAAGTGGTTGAGGCCATGAGAAAACCTTTGCAGGTGGAAGGCTCGGAGGTGCAAACATCCGTAAGTCTGGGCCTTGATGTTTTTCAGGATGGAAAAAAGAGCGCGGAAGAACGGGTCCGCAATGCCCATACTGCGATGTATTCGGCTAAAAATGCGGGTAAAGATGACTATTTTGTTTTCAAGGACAAGATGCGTAAACGGGCCGTCGAAAAGATGACCGTTGAAACCGAGTTGCGTCTTGCTTTGGAACGAAGTGAGTTTGTCCTGTACTACCAACCCATTGTCGATTTGAAAAACCGTTCTGTTACGGGATTTGAGGCCCTGATTCGTTGGAACCATCCAAGGCGAGGTTTGGTGAGTCCCGGGGAATTTATTCATGTTGCCGAAGAAACCGGGTTGATCGTGGGGATCGGTGAGTGGGTGTTGCATGAGGCCGCTTCAACCGTACAGCGCTGGCGGGAAGACGGAGTGGCGGATAATGACCTGGTCATTTCCGTGAACATTTCCGCTCGCCAGTTTGGTGAACGAAATCTTGTGGATAACGTGAGCAGGATATTGAAGGACACAAAATTGCCGCCCCATTGTCTCAAGCTCGAAATAACCGAAACAGTTGTCATGGTCGATGCATCGGATTCGGTGAGAAAACTCAATCTGCTCAAGGAATCCGGTGTGCTTTTGTCAATTGATGATTTTGGAACCGGCTATTCGTCCATGAGCTATCTGCAACGATTTCCCATTGATCAACTCAAGGTTGACCTTAGCTTTGTGCAGCGGCTCGACGTGGACCCGGCCAGCATAGAAATTGTGCGGGCCATTATCAATCTTGCTCATGGGCTTCGTCTTGAGGTCGTGGCCGAGGGGATAGAAACCGAGCAGCAGCTGAACTTGCTTTACTCCTTGCAATGCGATTACGGTCAGGGGTATCTGATTTCAAGGCCGGTGCCGCAGGAGGACGCCGAGCTTTTCATGAAGATCAACAAGTCGTTGTCTTTGTAAATGTCGAGATTTTTGCAGTGGAGTGTGTGTATGCAGATGAATAGTCCCAAGCTGCTGACTTGGGTGATTGCCGTCATTATCGGGCTTCTCGGAATTCTCATTCATGTGGACGTCATGTCTGTTCCTGCTCTGGAACGGGCAGTGCGGCCTTTCTGGCTGGTTTCCGCCGGGTTCGGGGTTTTGGCCTTGGGGAATGTTTTCAAAGGATTGTAGCTTTTTTCACTGGTTGCTTTCAGCCCTGCCCCGGTTCGGAGGCAGGGCTTTTTTTTGTGGTTTATTGTTTCTATCGCGTGTTGTGTGGTACAGATTTGTAAAAGGTTTCGGCTCAAGGGTGTTGCGGTTCGGTTGTTTTGAACGGCTTGTGGATGGGAGGTTTGTTCATGCCGAATTTGAAATTGTGGAGCCAAAGTGAATTGGAAAAATTGAAACGCAATGTTGACCGGCTGTTTGATGATTTTTGTTCGGATTTCGAATTGCCTGCGATGCATGACCGGATGGCTGGCGATCTTGTTTTTAGTAATGAACACGGTGAATTTGTAGCGCGAATGGAAATTTCCGGAATGAAGGCGGACGACCTTGTTGTAACTGTTCACGACGGGCGCATGGTCATTTCCGGGGAAGCCGAATGTGAAAGTGGCGGCACAAGGACGCATCGTATGTTCAAGAAGGAAGTGCGGTTACCGTGTCGTGTGGATGCTGCTGAGGTGCGGGCAGTCTTTGAAGGCGGTATTCTCGAGATTCATTTGCCGCAGTGCAGGAATCCGTATGGCCATCTGGTGCGCGTGGACACCAAAGAGTGAGCAAGGGAGTAATCATTATGGCTGGCAGAAATTCGCAACTCAAGGTCTCTCTGGACCAACTTCGATGGACGATGTCTCCTGACGCACTTCCTTTTGAATCAACTGCCGAGCTTGAACCGCTGACTGAGATAATCGGACAGGAGCGTGGTGTTCAGGCTTTTCGTTTCGGCATAGGCATGGACAAGAAAGGGTACAATCTTTTTGTTACAGGAGAACCCGGTACCGGTCGTATGGCCATGATCAGAAAGCTGCTTGCCGAATTGAATCGACACGGCGAAGTGCCAAATGATCTTTGTTATGTAAATAATTTCAAGCACTCCGAGGAACCGCTTTTGCTGCGTCTGGAGGCCGGGAAAGGCAACCTTTTCAAAAAACGAATGCACGAGTTTACAGAGGGCATAAAGCAGGAGGTCCCGCAGCTTTTCGAAAGCGAAGAATATATTGCCAGAAAAAACGAGTTGGCCGAGGCCCATGAGAAGCAGGTTATGGGGTTCTATAAGGCCATAGAGGAAAAGGTCAAAGATACTGGACTGGTCATGGTGCGCATGCAGATGGGGCCCTTGCAACGCCCGGATATCGTGCCTTTGGTTGATGGTGAGCCCAAGCGACTTATTCAGCTTGAGGAAATGGTTGAAAACGGGCGTTTTCCACGTGAAGAATTTGAGCGTTTGCGTGAAAAACGCAAGGAACTCAAGGAAGAAATTGATCATATTGTTCAGGAAATCAAGGAATTGCATAAGGCGGTAGGCAAGAAGCATGAGGAAGTGGACCGTCTCATGTTCATGAATCTTGCTGAAGAGATTCTGCTTCCCTTGCGTCATGAGTTTCAGGAAGAAAAAGTGGCCCGTTTTCTCGATAGCGTTCTTGAAAACATGGTCGAGCATCTTGATGAAATAAAGACCCTTGGAGTGCCACAAAAGGGTCCGCTGCCCGGGATGGTAATGCCTGGTGTTTCTCCTGAGCACATTTTGCGTCCCTATGCCGTTAATCTTCTGGTGGATAATTCCGAGCAGGAAGGGCCGCCGGTGATCATCGAGTCGTATCCAACGTATCGGAACCTCTTTGGAAGCATTGAGCGGGTTATGGATAGGGCCGGAGGGTGGCGAACCGATTTCACCAAGATCAAGGCAGGGTCTTTTGTCAAGGCCAACGGTGGTTATCTGGTGATCAACCTTTTGGATGCCATCATGGAACCCGGTGTTTGGTCGACATTGAAACGATCCCTGAAAACCGAACAGATCGAGATTGAAACCTATGATCCCTATTACTTCATAACCGCCACCGGATTGAAACCCGAACGTATCGGCATGAACGTCAAGGTGGTGGTGTTGGGAGACAATCGTTTGTGGGCTCTGTTGCGCCACTATGATCCGGATATGCACAAGATATTCAAGGCCCGGGTTGATTTTGATACAGCAATGGATCGCAATGATCGCGTGGTGGAGCAGCTTGCGCGTTTTGTGCGTTCCGAGGTGGAAAAGCGCGAGATTCGACCGTTTTCCTCAACAGCCGTGGCTGCTGTATTGGAACATCTTGTCCGGTTGTCGGGGCGAAAAGAAAAGTTGTCGGCCGCATTTCCTCGGCTGGCAGACTTGCTGGTGGAATCGGATTATCAGGCCAAAATGGATAATGCCGAAACGGTGGAAGACCGCCATGTGTTGCAGGCGCTTGATGATGCAGTCTATCGGGCCAACCGCGTGGAAGAGCGGTTGCAGGAGATGATCGATCGCGGCAGCCTTTTCGTGGACGTGGAAGGGGAGGTTGTCGGCCAGATAAACGGGTTGGCCGTATATTCATTCGGGGATTACATGTTCGGTAAACCCTCGCGCATCACGGCCGTTACCTCCATGGGCAAGGACGGCATCATCAATATTGAGCGTGAATCCGAACTTTCCGGGCCGATTCACAACAAGGGCATGCAGATTCTGTCAGGATACCTGCGCAGCATGTTTGCCCAGGACAAGCCATTGACTCTTGCCGCGAGCATTGCCTTTGAACAGGCCTATGGTGGAATTGACGGAGATTCGGCTTCCTCCACCGAATTGTACGCGTTGCTGTCCAGTTTGGCGGACGTGCCCCTGCGTCAGGACATTGCGGTTACCGGATCAGTGAATCAGCGCGGCCAGATTCAGCCTATCGGCGGAGTCAATGAAAAGATCGAGGGGTTCTTTCTCTGTTGCAAGAAAAGTGGACTCACCGGAAGTCAGGGAGTCATGATTCCCAAGCCCAACGTCAAGGATCTCATGCTTCGCCATGAGGTCGTCGAAGCCATACGACAGGGGCAATTCAATGTGTGGGCCGTGTCGTCCATTGACCAGGGGATTGAGTTGCTGACCGGCAGGAAAGCCGGTAAGCGAACAAAGGCTGGTTATACGAAAAATTCGGTATTTGAAATGGTTGACAGGAAATTGCGTGCTCTTGCTGAAGGCTTGCGTGAATTTGGCAAGAGTGATGATTCTTCGCGTACTGGTTGATAAGGCATTACGGAGCAACAATGAATCTTTTGCGTTTGAATACGTTCCGAAAAATTATCCTGGTCCTTTTTGTGGCGTCTGTCCTGTTCATGTTCTTCGTGGATGTGGGGTACCATTTTCATGTGGGACATGTCGTACGTCTGTTCGTGGGAGCATTCGTGTTTTGGGTTCTGGTCGATCGATTATGATCGACTGGTGAAGCAACAATGTAAAAAGCCCTTTCTCGCAAGAGAAAGGGCTTTTTGATTTCTGGAGCCTTCAAGCAGAGTTGAACTGCTGACCTCATCCTTACCAAGGATGCGCTCTACCTACTGAGCTATGAAGGCTTGTAAAAGAAGGGACTGGATTTCTCCAGTCCCTTCGGGGTTCAGGCTTGTTTTGGTCGGGATGAGAGGATTTGAACCTCCGACCCCTTGAACCCCATTCAAGTGCGCTCCCAAACTGCGCTACATCCCGACGCGGAGAAAATGTCTATAAGGGGGGGCGTCATATGTCAACATGTTTTTTGTTTTTTCGTTTTTTTGGGTGAATGCGGCAGTTGATATCAAAAGGTATTAGATAACGTTATAATTTTAATGTTTCGATAAAAAAATACTGTTTGAAGTTTTTCTTCACGGTACAGTATCCCTCAATATTCAACGCCAATTACAGGGGGTATTCGATATGTTGAAAAACATGCGCTTGGGCCTGAAGCTGGGCTTGGGGTTCGGTCTTGTCTTATTGTTGACGCTTTTGGTGGCAGTTATTGGCTATCAAAGCTTGCATGGGGTTCAGGACAGGGTTGACAAGGCTGACGATGTGAACCGACTGGTGCGGTTCATTCTTGAGGCCCGTGTCGTGGAAAAGAATTACATGCAGCGTAAGGATGAGAAATATCTGGACGAGCACGCAGAGGCGCTGAAGAAATTGAATGCGCAAGTGACGCAGACTCGAAATAAGTTTGATCAGGAATTGAACAAAAAGCAGATGGATTCCGTGAAAGGCGCTGTTCAGAAATACGCCGAGGAGTTTAGTGGGTATGTGGCCATGGAGGGGCAGAAGAACACAGCCATGGCTGCCATGCGTGAACATGCCCGGACAGCCTTGACCGAGATCGAGGCCTTGCGTGAAGACCAGAAAAAGCAGTTGGCCTCGTTGCGAAGGACCGGAACGGCCTCTCAGCAGGCTTTGAATGATAAGATTACCAAGGCTGACGACGCGAATCGTATGATCAAGTGGTTCCTTGATGCCCGAAAGAACGAAAAGGAAGTTATCATTTCCGGCAAGGAATCCTTTTTGCTTAAAAACAAAAAGGATATCGAGCAGCTGTTGACGTTGGGCAAGGATTTGAAGACGCGTTTTGCCAACAGGAACAATATGGCCCAGATTGATAATGTCATGAGTTCCATAGCTGCGTATCAGAAGGAGTTCGGGCATTTTGTAGAATTGATAAAGCAGCAGGACACTGCCACAAGTGATATGGTCGCTGCCGCAAGAAATGCGGACACGGTTTGCCGGGAAGCACGCGCGGATCAGAAAAATAAAATGCTGCAAGAAATCAGTCAGGCTGTTTATATGAGCCTGGGAGCTGCGGCTTTTGCTTTGCTGATCGGTATTGTTGCCGCAGTTTTCCTTACGCGATCCATAACCCGTCCCGTTGCCATGGGGGTCAATTTTGCCGAGGCCATGGCTTCGGGCGATTTTACGCAGACGTTGCAGGTCAATCAAAAGGATGAAGTCGGCGTGCTTGCCGCGGCCCTCAATTCTATGGTTGAGCGGCTTCGTGTGGTGGTTGCTGATGTCAGGGGAGCAACGGACAATGTGGCGTCCGGCAGTGAGGAGATGTCTGCCTCGGCAGAAACACTTTCCCAGGGGGCGACAGAACAGGCCGCTTCCATAGAAGAGGTTTCGTCATCCATGGAGGAGATGGGATCCAACATCAGCCAGAATGCGGAAAATGCTACACAGACGGAATCTATCGCCCGCCAAGCCTCGATTGATGCGGAACAGGGCGGCGTAGCCGTGCATCAGGCTGTCGAGGCCATGAAAAATATTGCCGAGAAGATTTCCATAATCGAGGAGATCGCCCGACAGACCAACCTCTTGGCATTGAACGCTGCAATCGAGGCCGCGCGTGCAGGCGAACACGGCAAGGGGTTCGCCGTTGTGGCTGCCGAGGTCCGCAAGCTTGCTGAACGTAGCGGGACCGCCGCCGGTGAAATCAGCGAGTTGTCAACGTCTACCGTCAGTGTGGCAGAACAGGCCGGGCAGATGCTCGAAAAGCTCGTGCCTGACATCCAAAAGACCGCAGAGCTGGTTCAGGAGATTGCCGCTTCAAGCAACGAGCAGAATAGCGGCGCTGCGCAAATCAATGATGCTATCCAACAATTGGATACAGTTATCCAGCAGAATGCTTCGGCGTCCGAAGAAATGGCCTCAACCAGCGAGGAGTTGGCCGGGCAAGGGCAGCTTTTACAGCAGACAATGTCGTTTTTCCGCACGGAAAACGGTTCTGGTTCCTATGCAAGCCTGAATGGGCGAGATCGTGCAGTAAAAAGTGTAGGCCCTTCAAAGCCGCTCAACCAGCTTTCTATTGCAGGTAATCAGGCAACTGATTATGATCACAACGCTTATTCCGGGAATGTAGAGCAACTGGATTCGATTGGCGACCGGGATGATGATTTTGAACAGTTTTGACTGCGAGAAAATCATTGCAGGAATTGGAAGGGTGAATAGTGTTGAATAAAGCCCAAACCAAAAAAAGGGGAGTGCAATGTCTGAAGAAGTCCTGAATGACATCAATCAGTTTTTGACGTTTACTCTCGGGCGCGAGATATTTGCCCTTGATATCGGCACCGTTCGGGAGGTTTTGGAACTGACTTCCATTACCAAAATTCCGCGAACTCCGGGATTTATGCGTGGAGTAATCAATTTGCGCGGCCACGCTGTCCCTGTTGTGGATATGCGTATGAAACTTGGTATGTCAAAGGGCGAAGACACGGTTGATACGTGTATCATCATAGTGGAAATAGAATTCGACGGAGAGATTACCGTTATGGGGGCTCTGGTGGATTCTGTTCGTGAGGTGTTCGAGATGATGCCCGAAAGCATTGAACCGGCACCGAAAATGGGTGCGGCGGTCAATGCCGAATACATCCGCGGTATGGGACGTCAGGACGAAAAGTTCATTATTATCTTGGATATTAATAAGATATTCTCCGCAGAGGAGCTTGCTTTGGTCAAGGGTATGGGCAAGGAACAGGAAGGCGGGCAGGAAGAGGCCGCCTAAAGCCTGTTTTGGCGAAGAAGAAGCCCCCTAACCGTTTGGTTGGGGGGCTTTTTTTATTACCAATTCATCATGGTGTCCCATTTGACTTTGCCTTTTTGCTTTTTTTGTTTTCGCAAAAGGACATAGACAGCTCCGGCACCTCCATCCTTGGCCTGAGCCGTGCAGAAGGCCAACACGATGCGGCGCAGTGGGTCTTTGGTCAGCCATGTCTGCAACTCTTGGCGCAGGATGCCGCGTCCGCCCGGGGAATTTTTGCCTCTGCCAGTAATAACCAGCAGGCAGCGTTTGTTCTGCAGATAGCATTCCCGGATGAAGAAGAGCAGGTTGTCCCTTGCCTGTTCTGAATTCAGGCCATGAAGGTCCACGTGGGCCTGATGGCTCAGGCTGCCGGCCTTGAGTTGGTAAAACACCTTGCTGTCCAATCCCGTGACATAGCCATGCATGTACTCATCGGTATATTCAAGCTCGAAATCGATGTTTCCGGCCATGAATTGCCGGAGGTCTTCCGATTCATCCTTTTCCGCCATGGGCACCTTTTTGCGAGGGGTCGTTTTTGTCGGGATCTCACGTCCTTTTCTCTGGCCTTCCAGCTGTTGCACCCCCTGCATGGCATTGAAAAAGGTTTCCTCGTCGTCGGTTTCTTCGTGTGGTTCTTTCGGGGGATCGGGAGACGCGGCTGGCGAGGCTTTGGCCTCGCGGGCTTTTTCCATGAGCTTGTCCATATAGTCGTCACCGGACCCTATTTTTATTTTTTTCAGGTCTTCAAGAGTTTGTTTTTTTTTTCGAGAACCCATGTGAATTCCTTTTGTGCTGTTTGGTTCATGAGTTTGGATTGACACTTTCAATATGGTGCGTTCATGTCAAGTTTCACGCCATTTCACACTTTGACAGTATGGTAAATGCCGCTGGACTTCCGTTCCGGGCTCAAGTAAGGGATTCTGTTGCATGGATTAAGGTCAAAATGAGGAATCAAATGCTGAAAATAGAAGATCTTCACGTAAACATAGGTGACAAGGAAGTTCTCAAGGGCATCAACCTTGAGATTCGCGAAGGAGAGACGTTCATTCTCTTTGGACCGAACGGTTCGGGGAAAACGTCGCTGTTGATGACGTTGATGGGTTTTGGCGGATACGATGTCACTCAGGGAAAAATAACGTTCAAGGGTGTCGATATTACGCATGCCCCCACCTATGAGCGGGCTCGCCTCGGGGTAGGCATGTCCTTCCAGCGTCCGCCTACCATTCACGGATTGCGTACCAGTCATCTGGTGCAGCTTTGCGCACGCGAGCACGAAGTGGATATTCCCGAGCTGGCCGACAGGGTCAACTTCACGGATTTTCTGGACCGGGATATCAACGACGGCTTTTCCGGGGGGGAAATCAAGCGTTCCGAGTTGTTGCAACTCATGGCGCAGCGTCCGAGCCTTGTGCTTTTTGATGAGCCCGAATCCGGCGTGGACCTTGAAAACATGCAGCTCATCGGCAAGGTTTGCCGTCAGTTGCTGGACGGAAGGATCGATGCCCGGCCGGATCAGTCACTCAAGCAGATTCGCGAACAGGCCAATACTTCAGGCCTGATCATAACGCATACCGGTTACATCCTTGATTATGTCAACGCAGACCGCGGCCAGGTTCTCTACAACGGACATCTGTGTTGCGAAGCTCGTCCCCGGGACATCCTCGAGCATATCCGTGCCAATGGCTATCAGGAATGTGTTCGCTGTTTGAACTAGCCGCATCGGCATGGAGTATATGTAATGAGTAAGGTTGATCTTTCCCAATTCAAGTTCGATGGGCTCGATCGCGAGCAGATCGAAGACCTTTCCACCTTGGATGATAATGACAAGGAAACCCTGATCATGTCCGGGGTTGATGTCGAAGATGCCAATCGCAGTGGTTCCTTCCTGCAAATGGATCATTCCAACGTCCACTGTCAGTCCAACGATCCCGGTCTTGAGATCATGGACATCAAGGATGCCATTGAGAAGTATGACGGCCTTCCCGAATACCGTTGGCAGCTGATTGACAAGGACAGGGATGAATATACGCGTAATACTTATGAAAATACACACGGTGGATACTTCATTCGCACCAAACCCGGTGCGAAGATTGAGAAGCCCGTGCAGTCATGTCTGTTCCTCAAGGCCGAGCAGGTCGGGCAGAATGTTCACAACATTGTTGTTGTCGAAGAGAATTCCGAATTGCACATCCTTACCGGATGTTCTGTTGCCCACGGCAAGACCACGGGCGCACATTTCGGTATATCCGAGTTTTACGTCAAGAAGGGCGGTAAGCTGACTTTTACCATGGTGCACAACTGGGGCAGCAACGTTTCTGTGCGTCCCCGTTCCGCCGGTGTTGTTGAAGAGGGCGGTATCCTGCTCAACAACTATATTCTGATGCGTCCGGTCAAGGATTTGCAGATGTACCCCACCATCACCCTCAAAGGACGTGGGGCCCGTGCCCGTTTCAATTCCGTGGTGGTTGCCCCGGAAGGATCGCATCTGGACATGGGCAACCGGGTCATTATGGATGCTCCAGACACCCGTTGCGAGATCATCGCCCGTACAATTTCCACAGGCGGTACCATCATTAATCGCGGGCATATCGGTGCGCGGCATGTGCCTTCCCGCGGACATTTGGAATGTCAGGGGTTGATTCTCGGGGAAGGGCGCATCTGGGCGATTCCCGAACTGGACGGCTGCAAGGAAGGCGTGGAGCTTTCGCATGAGGCTTCAGTCGGCAAGATCGCCCAGGAAGAGATCGAATATCTCATGGCGCGCGGTCTGGATGAGGACGAAGCTACCTCGACCATTGTTCGCGGCTTCTTGAATACTGACATCATGGGGCTTCCGGCCAAACTGCAGCAGGAAGTGGACAAACAGATCGAGGAATTGAACGCCAGCGGCGCCATGTAATTATTTTGAACGCTTCAAATGGGAACGGTCGTTTTTTCAGGCGGCCGTTCCTCTTTTGTTTCCTGTACAGCTTCTGGTGTATATTCTTGTCTTGCTGCGGATTGTCTGACAGACTCGCTCGTGGTAATTCCCTTTGGTCAATGCTTTATATTCATGAGGATTTCGGGTGAGTAAACATAATCTGACCTCGGTCGACCATTTTGGCTCCAAGCAATTGATCAAGCGTTGCGCTGCCTGCTTTTGGCCGTACCGCTGGCGTGTGGCTTTCGCCTTTCTGTCCGCTTTGGTGGTTTCCGCATGCAACCCGGCCATAGCGCATCTTGTGAAGCCGACCATGAACGAGATATTCATCGCCCGCGATGCGGATGCGCTGATCATTGTTCCCCTGCAGTTTCTCGCCGTTATCTTGACAAAGTGTCTTGCCCGTTTCGGTCAGGTCTATGTCATGAATATTGTTGGCTATCAGGTTTTACACAATCTCAGGCAACAACTTTTTTCCAAAATAATCTATTTACCCATGCGCTTTTTCGAAGAAAGTCGTGTGGGGATGCTCATGTCTCGTGTTTTGGGCGATGTGAACGCCATTCGTCAGAGCGTTCCCAATATGATCATGATCATTCGTTCCATTTGCGAGTGCGGCATGCTTCTTGGTTACGTCATTTACCTGAACCCATTTCTGGCCCTGAAAACGCTGGTTGTCCTGCCGCTCGGGTTGTTGTGCATTTTGTATTTCAGCAAGAAGCTCCGCAAGGTCGGCCGCAAGTTGCAGGTTCAGGCAGCGGATATCAACTCGGTTACGCAGGAAAGTCTGAGTGGGGTTAAGGTGGTCAAGGCCTTCAACACCGAGGAGACCGAGAAGAGCAAATTTGCCAAGGAAAGTTACGGTGTTGTCCACTTGTCGAAAAAACAGGTGCTTGCCAGCGAACTTTCCTCGCGTACCATGGAATTTATCGGCGGCATCAGCATCAGTTTTGCCTTGTGGTACGGGGGCAGTCAGGTGGTTGCCGGAAACATTGACGCCGGTTCGTTTTTCTCCTTTGTAACCGCGTTGTTCATGCTTTACGAGCCCATCAAAAAGATCAACGACGCCAACAAAAACGTGCAGCAGGCTTTGGCCAGCGCCGAGCGCGTGTTCGGTTTGTTGGACTCCACGGAGATCGCTTGTGAAAAGGGCGGTGACGCGGCGTTTGAACCGCCCTTGGGTTCCATTGAGTTTGATCACGTCACCTTTTCGTACCCTACGGCGGGGGAAGAGGCCGTCAGTGATTTCCATCTTTCCGTTGCTCAAGGTGAGCAGATTGCCTTGGTCGGGCCGAGCGGTTCGGGAAAAACCACGCTGGTCAACCTGATTCCGCGTTTTTACGATGTTTGCAGGGGGGACATCCGAATCAACGGACGTTCCTTACCCGAGTATGATCTTGGCTCGCTGCGCCGCAACATCGGCATGGTTTCGCAGGATGCCGTGTTGTTCAACGCCACCATCCGCGAAAACATCTGCTATGGAATGGATGATGTGGACGAGGCGCAACTTGTGGACGCAGCCAAGGCCGCCTTTGCCCATGATTTCATCAGTGAATTGCCTGAAGGATATGAAACCATGTGTGGCGAACGGGGGGTTAAGCTTTCCGGCGGCCAGAAGCAGCGCATCACCATTGCCCGCGCGTTGCTCAAGGATCCGGCTCTACTCATTCTCGACGAGGCCACCAGCGCGTTGGATACGCAGGCGGAAAGGATTGTTCAGAAGGCCTTGGACAACTTGATGGAGAACAGGACCAGCATTGTCATTGCCCACCGTCTTTCCACGGTGCTCAATGCGGATAAGATCGTTGTCATGCAGAAGGGGCGGATCGTGGGCATGGGTAACCATGAAGCTCTGCTTGAATCCTGTGATCTTTACAACACTTTGCATTCCTTGCAATTTTGTCAGTCCTTGAGTGAAGAGGACGCCCGGGCCATGAGCGCCGGGGAATAAACGGCGAAAAATTCATGAAGAAAGACATTTCTCAGCTTGCGCCGGAACGGATTCTGGTCTGCCAGCAGCGGCAAATCGGCGACGTGGTTCTGTCCACGCCGGCGTTTACACTGTTGCGCCGGGCCTATCCGCAGGCGGAACTGCATCTGGCCACGGAGAAGAAATGTGTCCCGGTGGTCAGCAACAATCCGAACATTGATCGAATCTGGGCGTTTGACAGGGACTCCGGACTGTTGTCCAGGTTCGGGCAGCTTGTGGAAATGCGCAGGACACGGTTTGATCTGGTGATCGATTTTCAGCAGCTGCCGCGATGTCGAACGGCCGTGTTGGCTTCCGGTGCTTCCGTTCGGCTCAGCTATCCGCCCAAGTGGTATAACCGTCCATTGTATACTCATTGGAATGCAATGGACATGGGCTATGCGGTCAAGGCCAAGATGTCGGTTATGCGTCCCTTGGGTATTGAATGGAACGGTGAACGGCCGAGGATGTATCCCACGCAACAGGAACGCAATGAGGCCGAGTCATTTTTGGATGGGATTGGGATCAAGCCTGAACATGTCTTGGTGACCGTGGATGCGACCCATTGGAGCGATGCGCGCCGTTGGCCTGCCGGACATTTTTCCACGCTGATGAACGCATTGCTCGAGGAGCGGCCGTTTTTGCGCTTTCTGCTTTTGTACGGTCCGGGTGAAAAGGATCAGGTGCAGATGGTCTTTGACGGTGTGAAGCGCAAGGAGTGTTGCCATATCAACCCGGAAGTGCTCCAGATTCGGCAGACAGCCGCAATCATGGAGCATGCCTGTCTGCATTTGGGAAATTGTTCGGCTCCGCGCCATTTTGCCTTGGCCGTGGGTACGCCAACATTCACCATGGTCGGTTCCAATTCAGGATTTTCATGGACTTTTCCCAGTCCGGACCATGACTATATCGCCAATCGTGTGGACTGTTGGTGCAAACGGGATACGTGTGAGAACGGCACGTTTCGATGCATGACGGAGTTGTTGCCCGAAACCGTGCTGCCGTTTGTGCTGGATAAATTACCCCGGTCCGGGGATTTCGAGGAATAGTTCGTTGCCGGGGTACAGGGGACACATTGCTGGAGGTTTGTTTTTCGGCATCATGGGTGTGGTCGGAGCCGTTATGCTCGGCTGGCTTGCCCGTGACCCGATGGAGATTGCCGGACTGGTGGGGTTCTGCCTGCTGGGCGCACTTTTTCCGGATGTGGATACGGATTCAAAAGGGCAGAATCTTTTTTATTCCCTGATGATTTTAGTCGATGCCGGGATGATTTACCTGAAAATGTATGTCTGGGCCGCCTGGCTCGGGCTTTTTGCCATGCTGCCTGCCATCGGGCACCATCGTGGATGGACGCACACATGGTGGGCCATGCTGGTGGTGCCGCTGCCCATTGTTCTCGTGCCCGTTTTATTTATGGGTGTCAGGGAGCCTGAGCCCTTTGTTCGTTTTTATCTCGCTTTTTTGCTCGGTTATTTTTCCCATCTGATGCTGGATGGCGAATTTACCTGATAGCTACGTTGCAAGCTCTTTGTAGAGTTGAACGTATTGTTCGCCCATCACCTGCACGGAGAATCTGTCAACGCTGTCATGACCTGCCTTGACAAGGGATCGAGCCAGATCGTCGTCAGTCATCAGCCGGCTGAGGGCCTCGGCAAGTGCCTTGGCATCACGATTGGGGAAGACCAGCCCGTCCTGTTTATCGGTAACCAGTTCCAGATTGGAAGGCAGATCGGACGTTATCAAAGGCGTGCCTGTTGCCCAGCCTTCCTTGATAACCGCATTGGAGCCTTCCCCATCCACGGACGGCACAGCCAGTACGTCGATTTTTTCAAGTACTGTAGTACTTTCCGCGTGCCCGAGGAACAGAATTGCATCACTTATCCCGAGGACGTTGGCGTGTGACTGCAGATCGTTCATGAGCGGACCGTTCCCGGCGATGAGACATTGCCATTCGGGAAGATTCGTTTTCTGGCGCAGTTCCTTGAGGGCATCCAGAAGAACGTGCATGCCTTTTTGTTTGGTCAGTGCCCCGATAGCTCCGATGGTGAAGAGTGATTCCTTGCTTTTTCGTGGCGAATACAGGTTCGCATCGATGCCGCTGTGAATGACTCGTGTCTTTCTTTCGTCAATGCCGCAACCTGTCATTGCCTGGCAGATTTCTTTGCTCACACCGACTATCATGTCCCCCATTGCATATTTTTTGGTGCTCCATCCCTTTTTGGGAGAGTAGGAGACCCGGCGGGAATGTATCAGCTTGAAGTCGTGTCGACTGGCGCTTTTGGCCAGTGAACCAAGCGACGCACCTTTGGCATCATTGGTGTGGATGACGTTCGGCCTGATTTTTTTGAGCAGTTTGAAAAAAGACAGGATGTTCACGGGGTTCAGGTCGCTTGCCGCGGGAATGGTTGAACAGGGGATGTTCCATTCGCGGGCACGGCCCGGAAGCGGGCTCGCTTCCGGGGCAACGATGTGCGGTTCGAAACCGGGAATATTCTGAAGGTGGCGGGCCAGATAAAGCACCTGGCGTTGGCCGCCACGCATTTGTTTTCCAAGATCCAAAAGCAGGATTTTCAACCTATGGTTCCTTTGTTTCATCCAATATTTTTGCCGTCAGTTCGGGTATGATCTCAAGGCTTTCGCAAACGACGAAACCGGCTTCTGCCATGGTTTCGAGCTTGGATTGCGTGCTGCCGCCCTGTTGCAGGATGGCTCCGGCGTGGCCGAGCCGCTTGCCCGGAGGCGCTGTTTGCCCGGCAACAAATGAAATGACGGGTTTGTCGAACCCGGTATCCATGACATAGTGGGCCAGGTCTTCCTCGGCGGTCCCGCCGATTTCTCCGAGAACCACGACAGCCTTTGTGGCCGCATGATTGCGCAGCATTTCGAACATATCCACGAACGATGTTCCAATGAAGGGGTCACCGCCGATGCCGAACCCGAGGGATTGACCGATTCCGGCATTGGTCAGGCGTTGGGCCACCTCATATGTCAACGTCCCGCTACGTGAGATAATGGCAACCGGCCCCGGAGTAAAGGGTTGCGGGGGAAGGATTCCAATTTTTGTTTGCCCGGGCACGATCAGGCCGGGAGTATTCGGCCCAACGATTCGTGTGGGGCTGTCCTTTACCTGCCAAAGCGCACTGAGCATATCCTGCTGGATAATTCCTTCCGTGATGCAGATCGCCCAGGGTATGTGGTTTACGGCAGCCTCCACCACGGCGTCGGCCGCCATGCGCGGCGGTACGAAGATGATGCTGGCCCCGATTTCGTGGTGGCGCAACGCTTTTTCCACGGAGTCGTACACTGGGACGCCGAGTATGGTTTGCCCTCCCTTGAACGGGGTCACGCCCGCAACGATGTTGGCTCCGTACTCCTGCATCAGGGTCGTGTGCATTTGGCCCACCTTGCCGGTGATTCCCTGCACCAGAATGGGGGTGTCCTTGTCTATGCCGAAATTGTGGGCAGAGACATGGCCTGTTGCCTTTTGCGGTTTGGCTGTGCGTGTGCCCATGGGGGCGGGGAAGTCGACTTTCGGTGCGTTTTCCGGCTTGAGCGAGGCGAGAATCTCCATGGCTTGTGCCATGTCCCGCGCAACATGCAGGTTTTGAACATTCATTTCCCTGAGCACGGCTTGTCCCTGTTCGGAATCCTTGCCGGCCATGCGGGCCACGATGGGCTTGCGCGGTTGCCTGCCGTCCAGCACGTCTTCAAGAGCTCTGGCTACTTTTTCACAGGAAAGTATGCCTCCGAACATGTTGATGAAGATGGCTTTCACGGCCGTATCGTCAAACAGGAGTCGCAATGCCGTGGCCATGCGTGTGCGGTCCGCGGCTCCGCCAAGGTCCAGAAAATTGCTGGCAGAGAGGCCGGAGAAATTGAGCAGGTCCATGGTGGCCATGGCCAGCCCGGCCCCGTTGACCACAAGCCCGACCCATCCGGGTAGTTTGACGAAGGAAAGTCCGGCTTCGCGAGCCTCGTTTTCCTCTTTTGAGGCATGTTCGGGCTGGTAGTATTCTTCCATGTCCGGGTTGAGTTCCACGAAGTTGTCGTCCATCTCGACCTTGCCGTCCAGGGCCACAAACTCGTCAGACTCGGTTAGGACCAGCGGATTGATTTCCGCCAGCAGCAGGCCGTTGTCGAGCATCATGGTAAATAATGATGTAAGAAGCTTGTGGAACGGTGTGAGTAGCTTTTTCTCCAGTTCGAGGTGAAAAAAGGCCGCTCGTACCTGGCAGGCCTGAAGGCCGGCGGGAAGCCTGATTTCCTGAATGAGCAAGTTCTCGGCCCCCAGGCTTTCTATGTCCATGCCGCCTTCCCGGCCCACGGTGAGCAGGATACAGCGTCGTTCACGTGAGATCGTCAGCGATATATAGAATTCGCGTTTGATGTCCGTGGCGGATTCCACCCGGATGAGCGGGACTGGGTGGCCGTTGATATCGAGGTCGAACAGCCTGCGGGCAGTGGGGACGAGTTCCTCGGGGGTGTTGATTCGCAGGATGCCGCCGGCCTTGCCGCGCCCTTTGGCAAGCACTTGCGCTTTCAGAAACCAAGGAAGAGGCATGTCGGGGGCGGTCTGTTCCAATGTTTTCGGTGTAATTGTCGTGCCGAGCGGAATCGCGATGTCAGCCCGTTGGAAGAGGGTCTTGCTTTTGTGTTCGTTCAGCAGCATGGTGATGTTATCCTGGTGGAAAAAAGTTTATGGATGCGCGAAATACTAGGTGTTTTACACTGTTTTTTCAATGGAAATATCCATTTCCGTTTGATGTTTGAGTACTTTTGTTGCGTTGCAACGTACGGGAGTTGAAATGAGTGGACTTGATGATTTTGCCGAAGGGTTGCAGCAGGAAGTTGTTTCGGAAATCGCCGATAATTATTTTGGTGCGCGCAAGAGCCTTGATGAGATGATCGAGGCCCTTGATTCGTGGGCTTCAGAATTGAACAGGCAGGTTGAACGGATTGGTCGTGTCGCAGGCAACTTGCACAGCCTGTTTTTGGACCAGCGGCAGTGTCGTGATCTGTATTCTGCGATTGGCGTGAATCCGGACGAGATGCCCTTGAAGCATGATGCCTTTGATTCCATGTTGATGCCGTCCGTACCGTTCGCGTTCACTGGCGCAGGGCGGTATTCAAAGTGGGTGTTTGCTGCTTACCGTGAGTTGGCAAAGTTTGTGGATGTGTATCTGAATGGTGAATATTATGTCGATCCCGAGGATTCCAACAGGCGAAAGCATCTGACTGTCCATTACATACGCTTTCGAACCATGGTCGATTTTGTGAATGAGCACATTGATCGTGTGAATGAGCGTATGGCGTCGGGAGATACCTTGCGCTACGTCAAGAGTATGGACCCGGCATTCATGGAAAAGGAAAAGACCCTTGATGCAGGCATGGAAAACTATCAGACCCTGTCACAGGGGATGCGATATGAGCCGATTGTTTTCGAGGACTATGGGATTCCGGAGTATCCGCATTTGCCCGCCCCGGACACTGTTCGGGATGAAATTCTTCATTTTGCAGGAGAAGTGTACCGGAACCATAAATCAGAGATTGTGAGACTTTTGCGGGATCGAACTTTGGCTATGCGGTCAGATTGATGCTTCTCAATTCGTTTTCAACGGTGTTCAGGAAGTTGTTCTTCGTGATGTAGGCGTCTGCCAAGCCCCGGAAAAAAGACATGCTGACATTTTTTACGTCAGAGTGGGCGGTAACCATGATGAGTTTGAATTCCTTGGCCGGGCCTGTTCCCATCTGTTTTTCTATGGCACGCATTTTCCCCACCACTTCGTGCCCGTTCATTTTTGGCATTTCAATGTCCATGAAGACAGCGTCAAAAGGAGCGCCTTCTTGGGCGTGATGTTGGAAATAGAGCAGGGCCTCTTCCCCGCTTTCCGCAGTGTAACATTTGCCGAAATGTTCAAGCTTGCGCGCAGCCAGCAGGGCGAATCGCTCGTCGTCGTCTACAATAAGGAATTTTTTGAATGGCATCATTTTCCCTTGTTTTGTGGCGGACACGTGTTCCCCGGCAACAGACCGAACAAGATGTAGATTACTCTGACCATAATTTTGTGTCAAAGGTTGGGCTTTTATAATCTTTTACTTTTTAGCAGCGCCTTGCTGCGCAAATCTCGCAATTTTTGTCCCGAGTGTGGACCAAGGTTTTGTTCCTCGGGGGGAAGTTTGATTTGTAGAATCGTTGCAAGGTCCTTTTGCGCCTGGTGCATTATGTTCGTGTTCCTGAATGCATCGGCAAGTGCAAAAACGCATGAAAAGGTTCCGGAAGTGTGTGCCGCCATAAGAAGATCCACCTTGGCTTCCGGGGCGAGGGTAGCGTATTGAAGCGCCTTCAAATGAAGCGCGGCCCCTTTTTCTCCGGCCACCACATATCTGCCGGGCAGTCGCAGCCGTAATCCCAGCCTATGCGCGATCAAGCCGTTTTGTGCTTGCAGCGTATGACATAATCCTGCCCAGACCGTTTCCGGTTTGCCCGCAAGCGTGTCCATGATGCATGCCGTTGTTTCGATGACATCCTTCAGTTCGGAAAACCATGGTTTCAGGCAGTCGCCTGTTTGTAACAGGCGCAGGAAATTGCCAGGTTTTTGCGTCCCCATGGCCTTTTGGATCTCCGCACCGATCCTGTCTGCAGGGATGGTTCGGAGCAGCCCCCGGCGTGAAGCCTCCTGCATGCCGGAAAGGAGGGTCGGGTGTATGGAGAATTGGGGCAATGTTGCCCAGAAGCGTGCAGCCCGGAAGATTCGGAGAGGATCTTGCGTTATGGCGTCGCCGGATGCCGGGCGAAGAATCCTGTTTTTTATGTCGTCAAGAGCCATGGGGTGGCAGACAAGGTCACCGTCTGGCCCCAGCGCCATGGCGTTGATGGTGAAGTCTCGTGCCAGTAGCTCGTCTTCAAGGTTGTTTTTGCGTGGAAACGAGAACTCTCGTCCATGATCAATGAAGACCGGAAATGATTTGCCGACTTCTTGCGCATGAGGGAAGGCCCGGAGAAAATCGGTTTTATTTGCGTCAAGGACAAGATAATCCTTGTCTCTGCTCCTTCGTCCGAGTAAAAGATCTCGTACCGCACCACCAGCTATATGAATTTGCATTTGGGAATGATACCAGAAGCCTTGTAATGCTTCCATCCGGAATACATATCGCAATCCGGACCGCATCGAGTCCGGAAGGGCAGACGGGCCAGCATCGCGTTGCCGCCTCACATGAGTCGTGGGCGCGTGATACTGTTGCGTTCGGCCCTTGGCAAGATGACGCTCGGTCAGGTTTTCTTTCTTCGAAATCCGTTCCCGAGGACGTTCGGTTTCCTGTTGTCATCGTGGACGAGTGCCACTCCTCCATGGACGAAGCCTTTGCCCTTGTTGAAAAGGATATCCTGCCGGAATGGGGCAGCGTGATTGCCGTTTCACAGGACTGTGGCCGTGGCCAACTGCGAAGAGCGTGGAAATCCCCTCCGGGCAATGTGTACGGTTCTTTGCGTTTGCCAAATCATTCTAGCCGCCTTGACCTGTGGGGTGATTGCATGGATGGGCTTATCCCGCTTGTGGCGGGATATGTCTTTTGCGTGGCTCTGGAACAGATGGGCGCTCAAGTCAGGCTCAAATGGCCGAATGATTTCGTGTTTCGGGAACGGAAGGTCGGGGGAATGTTGATAGAGGAACGCGGCGATGTCCGTGTATTGGGCGTGGGCATCAATCTGGCTTCCTGTCCTGATGATTCCGAAATGCGCAAGGACACCGCCCTGAAGGCAGGTTGTTTGTGCACCTCGGACCGGTCGAATACCCCCCTGGGGGTATGGAAGAGCCTTGTAAATCGCGGGGAAAATATATATACCGCTTTGATTGATGCATTTTCGCCATCCGAATTCATTTCCCTTGCAGAAGACCGTCTTGCCTGGATTGGAAGAAAGGTCATTGTGCATGAAGGGGGCGATTACTCTTATCAAGCCCGAATAAAGGGCCTTTCCCCCGAGGGGAGGCTTGTCTTGGAGCGGAACGGAAAAGAGTGTGTCCTCAGTTCCGGTTCCATACTTCCGGCATAGTCCGCCGCCGTGCAAGAGAGCGGACAGCCTGCCGGGCAGGCGACATTTCACAGTAAGGAGTGCGGTTGATTCATGAAGCCCAAGTCTTTTGATCAAGTGCTTGAAGAGATTAGAGGAAAGAGGATACTTGTCGCGAACCGGGGTATTCCCGCCCGCCGTATCTGTCGTTCCATTACCGAGATGTTCAATGCCGTTGCGGTTATGACTGCAACAGACGTGGACAAGACCTCTCCGGCATCTTCCGGTGCCAATGAACTGCTCATGCTTGGAGCAGACCCCCGTGCCTACCTTGATCTGGACAGGATTATTCGCGAGGCAAAGGCACGTGAAATCGTGGCCATTCATCCCGGATGGGGATTTGGCGCCGAGGATGATTCGTTTCCCCAGCGCTGCAAAGAGGCCGGCATCATTTTTATTGGGCCCGATCAGGAACCCATGCGGGTTTTGGGCAACAAGGTGGCCGTGCGCAAGTTGGCACAGGAGCAGGGCGTTCCGGTTGTGCCGGGCTCCGAAGGGGCCGTGTCCATACCCGAAGCCCGGGAATTGGCCAAGCAGATCGGATTTCCCATCATGCTCAAGGCCGAAGGTGGCGGCGGCGGTCGCGGCATTTATGAAGTCTATGAGGAATCCGAGCTTGAATCCGCATTCTCCAAAGCTTCTGCGCTCGCCCAGGCTTCATTCGGTAATCCTCGCCTGTATGTCGAGAAGTTGCTTACTTCCATCCGGCATATCGAGATTCAGGTCATTGCGGACAAATACGGCAACGTGTTCTGTTTTGATGAGCGCGATTGCACGGTACAGCGCAACCACCAGAAACTCATCGAAATCACGCCTTCACCATGGCCGGGGTATACGCCTGAATTGCGGGAGAAGCTCAAGGAATATTCCCGCAGGCTCGTTTCGGCCGTGGGATATCATTCCCTTGCTACCGTCGAATTCCTTGTGGATCGGGACGGCACGCCATACCTGATCGAAGTGAATACACGCCTGCAGGTGGAGCATGGTATCACCGAATGCCGTTATGGCATCGATCTTGTCGAAGAGCAGATTGCAACGGCCTTTGGGGCTGGTTTGCGCTTTAATGACGAGAACACAAGGGCCTTCCAATGGGCAATGCAATGTCGCATCAACTGCGAGGACCCGCAAAAGGACTTCTCCCCGAACGCGGGGCGTATTTCCCGGTATGTTTCTCCCGGGGGGCAGGGCGTGCGCATCGACTCCTGCATTTGTGACGGCTACCGCTTCCCGTCCAACTACGATTCGGCAGCTTCGTTATTGATAACATACGGTAATTCTTGGAACAAGGTTGTTTCTCTCGCTCAGCGGGCCTTGCGGGAGTATATGATCAGTGGTGTAAAGACCACGATTCCGTTCCACCGCCAGATCATTCAGCATCCTAAATTCGTGGAAGCGGAATATGATACCAATTTCGTACGGAATAATCGCAACGAATTGATGGATTATTCCGACAGGGAGCCGGATTCCCTGCGTCTGACCCGTTTGATTGCCGAGATTTCCGCCAAAGGCCACAACCCGTATGTTCAGCTCGGCGAATATCGTGGCCGTGACGATCGACGCATCGGTCGTTTCGAGCCGGTTTTGCCCGATATGGACAAGTCCGACCATGAGGCGAGCATCGTGCGCGGCATGACCCGCGATTCGATTCTCGACGTGTTGCGGACCGACCGTGAAAAGGGCGTTGTCCACATGACGGACACCACCACGCGGGATATCACTCAGTCCAACAGTGGCAACCGATTCCGTCTGGCCGAAGACAAGCTCATCGGTCCATATCTTGACAGGTGCGGCTTCTTTTCTCTGGAAAATGGTGGCGGCGCGCATTTCCATGTGGCCATGCTGGCCAACATGACCTACCCGTTCACCGAGGCCAAGAAGTGGAATCAATTTGCCCCGCATACTCTGAAGCAGATTTTGATACGTTCCACCAACGTCCTGGGCTATAAGCCGCAACCGAAAAACGTTATGCGTTTGACGGGTGAGATGATCAACGAGCATTACGATGTGATTCGTTGCTTTGATTTTCTCAATCATGTCGAAAATATGCGTCCATTTGCCGAGGTTGCGCTGCATTCGGAAAAGAATATTTTCGAACCGGCGATTTCCCTTTCATGGGCCAAGGGCTTTGAAGTGGATCGCTATCTTGAAGTTACGGACAATATTGTTTCCATGTGCGCGGATGTGGCCGGGGTCAATGCCCGCAAGGCCGAACGCATGATCATTTTGGGACTCAAGGATATGGCCGGAGTCTGTCCGCCGCGCTTCATGCGTGAACTCATTTCCCGTATTCGGGAGCGCTACCCCGAGTTGGTCATCCATTCTCACCGGCATTATACCGACGGACTGTTCGTTCCCACCATGGGGGCTGCAGCCGAAGCGGGCGCCCACATTGTGGACGTGGCTATCGGAGCCGCAGTGCGGTGGTACGGCCAGGGTGAAGTCCTTTCCACGGCCGCATATATTGAGGATGAGATCGGCCTCAAGACGAGTCTGAACAAGGACACGATCCGTAAGTGCAACTTCGTTCTCAAGCAGATAATGCCTTATTATGACCGGTATACCGCTCCCTACTTCCAGGGAATCGACCATGACGTGGTCAAGCACGGCATGCCCGGAGGCGCAACGTCTTCCTCACAGGAAGGAGCCCTGAAACAGGGCTATATCAAGCTGCTGCCCTACATGCTCAAATTCCTTGAGGGAACGCGCAAGATTGTCCGTTACCATGATGTTACGCCCGGGTCCCAGATTACGTGGAATACCGCATTTCTGGCGGTTACCGGCGCCTACAAGCGCGGCGGCGAGGTGGAAGTTCGCAGACTGTTGAACATTCTGGACATTGCGACCTTGTGTGACGAAAAGGACCTGACTTCCAACGAGCACAAGGCTCGTCTGGATTTGTACAGGGATTCCAACGACGCGTTCCGCCAGCTTCTGCTGGGGAAATACGGCAAACTTCCTCTCGGTTTTCCCGCCGATTGGGTCTACCAGTCCGCGTTCGGCAAGAACTGGAAGCGGGCCATTAGCGAACGTACCGAAGAATCGCCGTTGCTGACGTTGAAGGATGTGGACGTCAAGGCCGAAGAGCGTGCGTTGCAGGAACGGCTTGGCCGCCATCCTTCGGAACAGGAGCTGGTCATGTACCTGAACCATCCGGGCGATGCCATCAAGACCATTGAATTCTGCGACAGGTTTGGTAATTGCAACAACGTGCCGCTCGATGTCTGGTTCGAGGGACTGGAAAAGGGTGAAGTCCTGCATTTCCAAGGCGATTGCAAGAAGCCGCACGTCATGCGTGTTCTGGATGTTTCCGAACCGGATGAGAACGGCATGTCCATCGTTCGCTATATTCTGGATTCCGAAATCGTGAGTCATCAGGTTAAGGTCAGTGAACCGCTGTCCTCGGCAAAGGATGCCATTGAAATGGCTGACAGTGCCAACGATTATCATGTCGGTTCCCCGTGCAACGGCGACCTGTGGGTCATGCACGTTCGGCCGGGAGATTCCGTGAAGGCGGGTGAGGAGATTTTCAATGTTTCCGTGATGAAACAGGAAAAAGCCATTTATGCCCCCGTGGACGGCGTTGTCCGTCGGGTTCTCAAGGCTGCCAATTACCAGGAAGACAGGCACATGGTGCCGGTTGTCGAAGGGGAGTTGCTTGTGGAACTCGGGCCGCCTGCGGACACGTGTCCCACATGCAAGGAAACAGTTCCTTCTCAGGATTGCAACTTCTGTCCGTCCTGCGGTCAGAAATTGTGATCATGGCCCTTGAATGGCCTTGTGATTTGTTGCCGTCAGTAATTGACGAAATGCATTGACAGGCTGTAAGAGGATGATGTCGTTTTGCTTATTTGCGTTAATTGTTTAATTTGTCAGTAAAAATAAGTGCTTAATGCGATGCGTGCTCCGAAGTGCGGAAAGCGTTGCAGACTCACCTGACCAGGAGGAAAGCATGGCCAAGACCCAGAAGCCCACGCCGAAGAAAAAGGCTGCACCCAAAAAGAAGACAGGCGCAGGGGCGAGTGCTGAGAGTCTACAAAAGAAATTGGTCCTCAACGGCGCGGATATCGTCACGATCGGCGAAGAGGCAGAGCTCCTGGTAGGGGGGAAGAACTACAACACCGCCATTATCAGCCAGGTTGGAAACATCCGTGCTCCGGAGTTTCGCGCCATTTCTTCCATTGCTTTTCATATCCTGCTTGATGAAACAAAGGTCCATGCTTCGCTGATCCGTTCCATCGTGGATAAGGAATATAATACGATTGATTGGAATTCCGAAGAGATCAACAGTGATCCTGAATTTCTGCAGAAGTTCGTTCGCACCCTTGGCCGCAAGGCAAGAGCGGAATCGCAGGAAAAGAGCGGAACCCCCATCAAGTTGCGCACCTTCATCAATAATGTTGTCGAAGGATTTGCCACCTCGCCTGAAGGAATCGACCAGCTGCGCAAACGCTCTGTTCTTGTGCAGACCGCGATTCTGTCCATTGAAGTTCCCGAATCCGTGAGCAAGGCCGTCAAAAGTGCCTACAGGGATATTTGCAAGGAAGCCGGACTTGATGACGAACCGGTGGCCGTGCGCTCCTCCGCTGCCGGTGAGGACAGTCGAAAGAAGGCTTTTGCCGGACTGCAGGACACATATCTGAATATTGTCGGCGAAGATACCTGCCTGGAAGCATATCATTGGGATTGTGCCTCGGCCTACAACCTGCGTTCCATGACTTATCGTCGTGAAGCCATTCTTGATGCAATCATGCAGGCGGAGCAGACCGGGGACGACACCATTGCCGAACAGGCCAAAAAGGAGTGGGCCATTGAGCACACATCCCTTTCGGTCTGTATCATGCGTATGATCAATCCCGTGATTTCCGGTACGGCGTTCAGTGCAGACACTGCAACCGGCTGCCGGGGCACGGATCGCAATGATCTGGTTTCCATTGACGCCAGTTATGGCCTTGGTGAGGCAGTTGTCGGCGGCATGGTCACTCCGGACAAATATTACGTTTTCCAACGCGAAGCCTCCAAAGAGGTGGTCATTCGCTATATGGGGTGCAAGGATAAGAAGATCGTCTACAAGGAAGACGGTTCCGGAACGCACAGTGTGCCTGTGGTCGAAAACGAGATATATCGTTGGGCATTGTCCATCGCCCAGGCCGAAGAGGTCGCCAAAGGCGTGCGGGCCATTTCCAAGGCGTATGGCGGCATGATCATGGATACGGAGTTCTGCATCGACAAGTCCTCCCGACTCTGGTTTGTGCAGGCCCGTCCCGAGACCCGCTGGAATGAGGAATTCGAACAGCATCCCCACACCATATTCATGCGCCGTCTTGAAGTGGAGAAAGGAGCCGCCGACAAGGCAGAAGTCATCCTTGAAGGCAATGGCGCATCCCGCGGGGCCGGGCAAGGTACTGTCAAGTTCCTGCGTTCCGCTCTTGAATTGAACAAGGTCAACAAGGGTGACATTCTCGCTGCCGAACGCACCGACCCGGACATGGTTCCGGGCATGCGCATCGCCTCCGCAATCATGGCGGACGTGGGCGGCGACACCAGCCATGCAGCCATCACCTCTCGCGAACTCGGTATCCCCGCAGTCATCGGCATTCAGCGGCCCGAAGTGTTGCGTGCCCTCGACAATCAGGAAGTCACGGTCGATGGTTCGCGCGGCAAGGTTTACCGCGGCAAGCTGCCTCTGGTGGAAGTTGGCGGTGAGATTGACGTGAGCACCTTGCCGGACACCAAGACCAAGGTCGGGCTTATCCTTGCCGACGTGGGGCAGTCCCTGTTCCTTTCCCGTTTGCGCAACGTGCCGGATTTTGAAGTGGGCCTGTTGCGTGCGGAGTTCATGCTTGGCAATATCGGCGTTCACCCCATGGCGCTTGAAGCATACGACAAGGATACCCTCGACGGTATCGTCAATGAAAAGTTGCTTGAGATGGAAACGCGTCTGACCAAGGTCATGAAGGACCAGTTGGCTTCGGGCCTTGTTTCCCTGCCGCTCAAGCTTCGTGAGTATGTGGGGCAGGTCACCGGTTTGACTCGCCGAATGGACGCATTGGCCGATCAGGATGCAGCCCGCGGAACGGATGAAGTGCTGGCCATCCAGCGCCGCATTCGTGAGCTGGACAAGAAGCTCGACGAAAAGATCACAATGGCCACCGAACGGCTCGACGTTCTCAAGACTTCCGTGAATCTGGAAGATCATGTGGCCGTTATCTATGGATATCACGACCTGCTGGAAGGCGAGCCTTCCTCCCGCTCCGAGGAGTGGAAGGTCTGGCGCGACCACAAGGACGACGTGGTCCGCATCGTGCGCGAGCTCAAGGACAATCCGCAGGTCATCGGTTACTTCAACAAGGTTCGCGAATTGCGTGAGGAAGTTGCCCACAAAATGGGGCTCAAGTCCGAAATGGATGAAGTCCGCACGCTGCCCAAGCGTATCAAGACCCTGCTGGAATCCCGTGGCTACCGCACCGGTAAAGAAAATTACATTCAGACGCTTTCCCAGGGGCTGGCGCTCTTTGCCATGGCTTTCTACGGAAGCGAAATCATCTACCGCACCACAGACTTCAAATCCAATGAATACCGCAACCTGCTTGGCGGCATCCTCTTCGAGGCCTATGAAGACAACCCCATGATGGGATACCGCGGTGTTTCCCGCAATATTCACGATTGGGAGCTGGAGGCCTTCAAGCTGGCGCGTGGCATCTATGGCGGCAAGAATCTGTGCATCATGTTCCCGTTCGTCAGGAGCATGGAAGAAGCCCGCAGCATGAAGCGTTACCTGCGGCAGGTGCACAACCTGGAATCCGGAAAGGACGGCCTGAAGATAATCCTCATGGCAGAAATTCCGAGCAATGCCATTCTGTGCAAGGAGTTCCTCAAGGAGGTGGACGGGTTCTCCATCGGTTCGAACGACATGACCCAGATGGTTTTGGCTACGGACCGCGACAACCCCAGCCTGCAGCACATCTACGACGAAGAGGACCCGGCGGTTGTCTGGGCCATTCTGTCCGCCATTTTTGCCGGACAGCGTTACGGCAAAAAGGTCGGCTTCTGCGGTCAGGGCGTATCCAACAGCGTGATTTTGCGCGGACTGGTGGCCATTGCAGGCATTGTTTCTGCCTCGGTGGTCCCGGATACGTATCATCAGACCAAGGTGGACATGGCCGCCGTGGAAAGTGAGAATATTCCCACCAGCAAATTGGGCGAATGGTTGCAGAAGCAGCACATGGATCGCCTCAAGAAAATGCTGGAAGAAAAGGGATATGGCCACATCCTTAAGCGATACAAGTCTGCCGACGACTTCATGGAGTGGTATGAGGGCGAACTGGATCGCTTCAGCGAACAGTTGCGTGACCATATTGAGACTCCCAAGGAAGATTTCTACCGTGGTGAACTTGAGCAGTTCCGCAGCATGTTCCACAAGCCGGTCATTTATGCCTGCTGGGATTGGAGTCATACCGTCGAGGACGCCTTGCACCATGCCGGTTTCGCCTCGTTTGAGGAGCAAACCATTGCCTTGGAAAAACAGCGTGAAAAGAAGTGGTAGAATTCTATTGAGACACACATGAAAAAGCGGCCCCGTCAAAATGACGGGGCCGCTTTTTCATTCAGTACCAATTATACCGTGTCAGACGACGCGGTCAGCGATGGTTCCAAGCCCCTGCTCTATGGCCGAAGCAGCCCGTGAGAGCATAGCGTCGTCATTTTGCTGAACCGGGTTGATGTCGGATGAAACTGCGTGGGTTCCGGAATCCGGGCGTGATGCATGCGTGTTTTGAGCACTTGAATTTTCTGGCTTGTGTAGCCGCCCGGTGTCAAGTTGTGTAGGACTGACCGCGTTTTCAATGGCGGAATACTGGGTATCACGAGCCATGGATTGGATCGATTCGTTTGAAATGCTCAGGCCCGGCATGACGGCCTCCTTTCCTTGATGCACGCTCAGGGTTATTGAATGGGCGTCCTTTCTATTTGTTGACGTATTTTGGCCAACAGTTCAAGGGCGTTTTTCATTTCCTCATCAGTCTTTTGTGAAGAAAGCCATTTGTCATAGCCATTGCCTGTACCTCTGCGTCGCACATACTCGGCACGCGTGCGATGATAGAGCAGTGTGGCTTCGTACAATTTGTTCAACGTCTGCAGATCCTTGGTCAGTGAGGTTTCTGTGTTCTGCATGGCAAACAACTGGTGGAGTTCGGCCTGTTTTTTTCGATAAATTTTGAATTCCTGTGGAGAAAGGTAGTTTTGGGCTGTTGTTCCCAATTTGGCCGCCTGATTGTCCACGCTATTGATGGCGGCAATAAGCGGCAATGCCTTGTTGGCCAGCTCCACACTGTTTTTCAGGGATTGCGTATACACAGTGCCAGCCTGAGAGATTGCCAGATTCTCTGCAGAAGCCGAGGTCGAATACACTATGAACATGAGCGCAATCGATACTAGATAAAGTCTAGACATTTTTTAACCATTTATTTTCTTTGATGTTTTGATTGATTCTGAACTGCCTCGTGATTTTTGATAATTATGGGCCAAAACAGGTGTGCTTGCAAATGTTTTTGGGCTTCTGGGGGAGGGAAGAGTGGAATGAAAGTTGCTTCACTGGCGGAATGGAAAATATTGCCGCAAGGAGTAACTGACGGAATGCGAATGATTGTGCTTATGGCTATTGTAGCTGTTGTGGGAGTGGTTGCAATTGATAGTTTTTTTGTTCGGGATTCCCTGTTTTCATCCGAAAAGGCGTGGCTTTCCGAACCTCCCTTGGTGCGGTTTGAGGTGGGGAGTTCATGCCCTTTGTATTATCCGAGGGACGATTCCTAACAGCCAGTTTGTCTTCAATTGAACAGTGGGGCCGGATTTTTATCCGGCCCTTTTTTATTATACCCGGATTGACTGTTTTAGTTGATTGCAATAGTTTATTTTTTGATGCTTCTCGCGTTTTGCAAAGAAGTATTTTTTTTGGGCAAATTTCGCCACGGGGGCGCTATTCATGACATATTGCCTCAAACATCATTTTGATCCGGATTTCGATCACACTCATTTGGCTCCGCGCCATCTGGATAACGGCAGCGTTGACCATTACGAGTTGGATTACGTGCAAAACGTGACGTCCGGACAGTTGCTCGCCGAGATTGTTCCATTGGATGACTCCCTCAGGGAGAGTATGGATTCTCGCTTTGTTTTGGAGAAACCACAATTTCCGGCCGGAAGAGGGACCGGGTTTCGCGAGAGTGAGCCGAATCGTTTGTATGCGGCGCGGGATGGTTTTGTGCTGTACGAAGACGGGTTGATCTGCGTTCGAAAGACCCTGAATGTGCGCGGAGATGTTGATTTCAACACGGGAAATATAGATTTCGTTAGTGATCTTAACGTATTTGGAACCGTAGGCACTGGCTTTTCCATCTCGGCTCGTACTATAGACATTGCTGGCCATGTTCAGGGAGCGCACGTGTCTGCCCGCGACAAACTTTTATGTCGTTCCGGGGTCAAGGGCGAGGGAAAGGCTCTTCTTGAATCAGGCAAGGACATGCAACTTGCTTTTTGTGAATACGCCACTCTGAATGCGGGCGGAAACATATTGGTCAAGAATTCGTTGATGCATAGCCGTGTTTTTGCCGGAAAGAAGCTCGCCGTCGGCGGCAGGATAGTGGGGTGCGACGTGTGCGCCCATGATTATGTGTATGTCGGGGAACAGTTGGGGGGCGGCATGGGGGCAGACCTCAACGTGACCCTCGGGTACAAGCCGCGGTTTCTTTTCCGAAGCATGCTTTTGGATGAGGAGATAGCCAAGGTCTGGGACCGCATGCATCATGCCGAGGCACAGGTGGCCAAGGGAGGGTTTCATGCCAAGGAGCATGAACCCGTCCTGATGGAGGCGCGCGAAAAGCTTCAGGACCTGCGCAAGCGCAAGGCAAAGCTGTGGGAGGCCATTTCGCGAACCGAGAATCTGGAGAATTGCAAGATTCTTGTTCCCGGGGTTGTGAAGCCGGGGGTGGAAATCAGCATTGGCAACGCCTATTTCAAGGTGGATGATTATTACGAAGATGTGGTTTTCTATTACGAGGACCGCGAAGTCAGGGTTGCGTCATCGCAGGCCATGAAGTGATATTTATATGGATATAGCAACGGTAATCGGACTGGTTGGTGGGTTTGGACTTATCATTACCACCATCTTGATGGGTGGAAACGCCGGGGGGTTTGTTGACATTCCTTCCGTGGTGGTCGTTTTGGGTGGAACGTTTGCGGCCACGTTTGTCATGTTTCCTCTTAAGACGATCATAGGCACCATCAAGGTTGCCATGAAGTCCATTTTCTTTAAGTCGCAGGACCCTGCAGATATTGTCAGAACCATAACCGGGCTTGCCGAAAAGGCCAGAAAGGAAAGTCTTGTCGCCCTGGAAAAGGTCCCCATCGAGGACGAATATCTGAAGAAGGGTGTTTTGCTGGTGGCTGATGGCTCAAGCGAAGCGTTGGTTCGCTCCATTATGGAGATCGAACTTGATTTTATGAAACAGCGTCACCGACAAGGGCAGGGCGTTTTCAAGGGCATGGGCATGCTGGCTCCGGCCATGGGCATGATCGGTACCCTTATCGGCCTTGTGAATATGCTGCAAAACCTTGAGGACCCTGCATCCATCGGACCGGCCATGGCGGTTGCATTGCTGACGACCTTTTATGGTGCGGTCATGGCCAACGTTGTTTTCATTCCCATAGCCAAGAAACTGGAGGAGCGTTCCGAGGAAGATGCCCTGTTCATGCAGATCATGATAGAGGGAGTGGCTTCTGTGCAGCGTGGCGAACACCCCTCCGTGGTAAAGGATAAACTTGAGGCCTTTCTTGCCCCGGCATTGCGCGAGAATTCCTGATTGGAGCCTGTATGGCCAAGGATATCGAAGAAATCATAGAAAAAAAGGAGCCGGCACCGCCGCCTCCGGAAGAGGGCTTGCCGCCATGGATGGCAACGTTTGCTGACATGGTGACGCTTCTGCTGTGTTTTTTTGTGTTGCTTCTTTCTTTCGCCAACCAGAATGTAGAGAAGTTCCGGGATGCTCTCGGTTCCATTCAGGGGGCTTTCGGAGTGCATGAGATTCGCGCCAAGTCCGAAGACATGGCCTTGGTCAACACCAGTAGTGACGCCAAAAAAGCGGTTGCCAAAATATCGCATAATGAACGTGTTTTTTTGGGTGTTATCATGCGTATCAAGTCTCTCTTTGAGAATGAGGACGTCGATATTCGCGAAGGTACGGGCGTGACCTCCGATCGTGATGGCGTGGTTTTCAATACACGCGTAGGGTTGCTTTTCGAACCCAACTCAGCCCGGCTCAAGCCGGAGGCTTCGAGTGTTTTGGACAAGATCGTCAAGGTGCTCAAAGATTATAAGTTGAATTTAGTGGTACGTGGGCACAGTGATGATACCCCCGTACATACCAAGGCTTATCCTTCCAACTGGGAGCTTTCCGCCGCCCGCGCCGCAGTCGCGTTGAATTACATTTTGAAAAAGGGCGGGTTCCCCATCAGTAGGGCCAAGGCCGTGGGATACGCAGACACGAGGCCTATCGCGCCCAATGACACACCGGAAAATCGTTTCAGGAATCAGCGGGTGGAGTTTTACCTGCATATGCCGCAACGTGATGCCTGGTAGCGGGGGAGTTATTATATATGGCCCCTGAAAAACGCGACCAAAAGCAGCCGCAACAACTGCCGCCACTCCGTAAAAAAGGGCAGGATGCGCCCGGTGACGATGAAGGGATACCTCCGTGGATGGCAACGTTTGCCGACATGGTCACGCTTTTGTTGTGTTTTTTTGTTTTGCTGTTGTCGTTTACTACTCAGGATGTCAACAATTTCAAAATATTAATGGGATCGGTTTCCGAGGCTTTGGGGGTGCAAAAGGAAGACCATTCGGCGATTTCCGCGGCATATGCGGAAACGCGGCTCAAATTTGAGGACCGGCAGGCCAACAACAAGGAAATGGTTGAGGTGGGGGAACGTCTCAAGGATTTCATACGGTCTCGGGATCTCAAGAGTATTGCACGCGTCAGCAGGGAAAAGTCCGGAGTTATGTACCGTGTCGACGGCAATGCCTTGTTTCATTCAGGGGATGCGACCATAAGAAAGGAGGCCGAGCCCGTTTTGCGGGGCGTTGTGGACAGCATGCACCATTCGACAATGAATCTCATCATTCGTGGGCATACGGATTCTGAGGATCTCAGCCAGAGCGTTTATGATTCCGAGTGGGAGCTTTCTGCGGCCAGGGCCGCGGCCTGCCTGCGATGGCTGATCAATCATTCGGATATTCCCGCAAACAGGCTCAAGGCTGTCGGTTATGCCAACGCCAAGCCTTTGTATCCGAGTAATTCCGAGGAAAATATCAGGAAGAACAGGCGGGTAGAGTTTTTCTTTGTGCCATCGGACAACCGGGCCTGGTAGCTGTTTTTCGCGTTATTGCGAGGCTATGAGTCTGGCCACAAGCTCATGGTCTTCCGGGTATTTCAAGCCTTTCTCGTTGACGATCACACTTGATTCCAGCAGGTCCGAGGCACTGTCGTCCATGGGAAGTATAACCCATTCGTCTGCCTCGTTTTTTCCCACTACCATGTCCTTTGCCTGTTCCCGTGCCATTTTGGCAGCGCGGGTGATGCTGTCTTGCAGGTTGATGGCGCACCTCCTTTTCAGCTGTTTTCTACAGAACGCTGGCCGTGTGTCAATGCTCTGTGTTAACAAAAGAATCAAATCAATCATTTACCACGTATATTAGATTGTGTATGTGTGGCATGTTTTTTAATGAAGAGAGGGCAGATGGACGATCATAACATAGCTATAGTGGGGCTGGGGCGAATTGGAACTGCATTTTTGCGGGAAATCTTGGCAGCAAAAGATGGGTATTGCCTGAAGCTGGTCTGCGTTGTTGAGAAACAGGAAACCGAAGGAAAGCAACTGGCTCGGGAAAAGGGAATTCGTATCGCCACGCTCGACGAGCTGATTGAATTGAACGTGGGGGTTGACGTTATTTTCGACCTGACCGGGAATGCGGCTTTTGGCGAAGAATTGCGCGCCAGACTGACTAATATGAAAAATGACTACACGAATGTGGCCCCTTTGAACATTACCCGCCTTATTTGGGCGCTTATTTCCGATGAATATCTACCGGCCGTGCATGGTACGAGATATCAGGCCATTGCGGACACTCTGCTGGAGCAGGCCAGGGCCGGAATTATCAAGTAAGCAGGGCGGCGTTTGTTTGATTGAAGCGCTTGTTTGATTATGAGGAATGGCATATCATGAGGCATTAACCTCAAGGAGTGCCATGTCCTTTTATTGCCTTCGAGATCCTATGAGTGGGTTGACCCATTGCATAGGAGCCCTTCTTGCCGTTTTTGGCACCATTTTGTTGATCCTTCGTTCGGTTTCACCCGTGCTTCCATGGCACGTCGTTTCTTTCTCTGTTTTTGGCGGAGCAATGATTCTTTTGTATACCGCGAGTACATTGTATCATTGGTTGCCGTTGTCGGAGAAAGGAACCCGGGTTTTACGCCGTGTCGATCACTCCATGATTTTTTTCTACATTGCGGCAACATATACGCCCATTTGTCTGATTCCGTTGCGTGGCGGATGGGGGTGGTCCCTGTTCGGGGTTGTCTGGGGACTTGCCGCTGCAGGCATTGTGCTCAAGATATTTTGGATCAATGCACCCCGCTGGCTTTCCACGGGGTTGTTTCTTGGCATGGGCTGGATGGTTCTGGTGGGCGTGTATCCGCTGGTGCTCAACCTTTCGACGGGCGCATTGCTGTGGCTGACGTCCGGAGGTTTGTTATACAGCGTCGGTGCCGTGATCTATGCGCTCAAACGTCCCGACCCATGGCCCGGTTTTTTTGGTTTTCATGAAATTTTCCACGTTTTCGTCATGGCCGGGAGTTTTTGTCATTTCATGGTCATGTACCGGTACATTTGATTGTCGGCAGGGCTTGTCATTTTTTGCTGTCGCCAGTACGTTCAGTCCTGATCTATAAGGCGGATCGGATGTCATGTTCAATTGGAATGGAGTGGAGTTGCAATGAATGAACTGAATGAGTTGCTTGAAGGCTGGACGCAAGACCCCAATGCGGTAAAACCTGTTTTCCAACAGTTCAGGTCGGCGCTTGAGTCGTGTGAGGGAGCAGAGCTTTCCTTCAAATCCCGCCCAGGAGTAAGCTACTCCCTGCGTGGTGCATGTCCCGGTCATCAGCGCGATCTTTTTGTCATGGTTGATATTGTGGATGATGATCCTGCTGACCGTTGGCTTTCGGTCTGCTTTTATGATGATCAGGTCGAGGATCCCGATGAGTTGGGTGATTGGGTGCCAGAGGGGTTGGCAGGAGAAGACGCCCGATGTTTTGATGTTTCCACCGACGAGGCGGGGTTGGTAGCATATACCAAGCAGCGTATTCTGGAAGCCTGGGGCAAGGCCAGTAACGGCAAGGGGTGATATATTCGTATATTTTTTGAGGCGATCCTGATGAAAAAGCCCCGGCCTTTGGTCGGGGCTTTTTCATCAGGCTATGCCGCGATTGGATGTCTTGAGCGAATTGGTTTATCACGGTGAACTTATCTCTTTGCCCAACGGATGGGCTTTCTCAGCAGAGTTTCATCTCTGAAAGCAATTCGTCTATCTCAAACGGTTTTGCGATGATGGAACTTATTCCGGCCTCAAGGAAACGTTGCCTGTGATCCGGTGTTACGTGGGCAGTCACGGCGATTGTGGGCGTCTGACGATTCAGGGAAGAGGGGGCTTTTCTCATCTCGTTGAAAATATCGAGTCCACTGATATCCGGAAGCTGGATGTCCAGAAGCAAAATCGAATATTTGGTTTCAGAGAGTTTTTTTAGCGCAACGTTACCGCTATCTGCCTCATGTACGTCGTATCCTTTTTTCTGCAACGCCCTTGTGATGAAAAGTCTGCTGTAATCATCATCTTCCACCACAAGGATCGGGCCGACCTTGTTTTCGGAAACAGCCGAAATGGTTTTTTCTGCATCGATTTCCATTGGAAGGCTCAAGGAAAAATTCATTCTTCGCCCGCCGGACGGCAGTATTTCGAGCTCTCCTCCCAGCAGTTCTGTAAGTGGGCCTACAAGCCGAACGGGGTTTGTTTCATACATATCATCGGTTTTCAGTCCGGGGTAAAACAGGGATTGGTCGACGTCACGACTGAAGGAATCGGATGAAAAGTTAAGGATAATCCAGTTCGCTTTTTCAGTATGTTGTTCGCCGCAAAGGTGGATTGAGCCCCAGTCCGTGTTTTTGTGCAGAAGTTCAAGCATGGCCGAACAAATCTGGATAATTCGTTTTTTGTCGGATCTGACGAGTTTGGGGAAATCAGGAGCAAATTGTTTTGTAAATGAAAGCCCCGATTTTTCGACGGTTGCTTCAAAAGATCCTGCCACCCCGGATATCACGGCCTGAAGGTCCAAGAGAGAATTTTCTTTTTCAAGGCCATTACCCAGCAGCAGGAAGTCGTTCATGTTGTTTATCTTCGATGAAATCCCATGCAAAAGCGAGTTTATGGTTTTCGGGTTTTTCTGGGGCTGAGAGGTCATTGCTGTAGCCAGCGCTCTGAGTTCGTGCGCTGTGTCCGTGAAAAAAGCCTGCTGGATCATTTTTTCTTTTTTTATGGTTGCGGTTGTTTCTCTCAAAGATTCTTCTAGCTTTTTTCTGAATTCAACTTCATCCTTGAGTTTGCCAATGGCCGTTGTCAATTCGCCATGCTGTTCCTCCACGGTCAGCTCAAGGGACTTCTTCGCAGATTCAATATCTTCGCGCATCAGGCGATTTTCCGTCACGTCCTGCATAATCCCCATTCGCACGGTGTCGGCTTTCTCTTCACATGCTTCCCCGCACATCCAGACATGAATGATCTGAGGCCGTTTCCCTTTTCGGGGAGCAAGTACAAGATCGCAATCAAATTTATCGTTTTTTTGTGCAAGCTGTGCCTGCAACTTTTTCTCGCTGTCTGAGGATAGCGCGCTACATAACGTTTGTAGCGAGGGAGGGGTTTTTGCCGGAAGGTGAAGAATGGCCGGCACCTGGTTGGTCCAATAGGAGTCCTCTTCTTGTTGAGCAAAGAAAAAAGCTCCTACCGGGGCCATGTCATGGAGTTTTTGCAGGTTCCCGAATATCCGCCTGAAGGCTTTATCGTCGGCAATCGCCTCATCCGGCATATCTTTGAGTGCACGAATGAGTTTGGAAAAAAGTAACGGTCGTTTTATTATTATATGTTGCAGGTCTTGGGAAATTTTACCGCATAAAGCGAGAAGATAGTCCGGATCTTCGTGCAAGGTTCGAGCAAGCGCAATGATCTTTTCTTCGGAAAGCGTCACGGGGAGCCCTCGTTCTATTTTGCTGAGATATGAGGGCTCTATTCCTATTGCGAGGCTGACTTGCCGCTGCGAATAAGATTTGTCTTTTTCCTGGAGCAGGGTTCGTTTGGTACGAATATGGTCGCCAAATTTTTTCATGAGCTTTTATAATCTTTTTCCTAATACTTTACGAAAAAAATTTATCATGTCAATGACTATGTACTACCTAGTACATAGTCATTGAAGGTGATGGGGATATTTTTTTGCGGGATTAGACGTAACCAAGGAGAAAAAATGAAAAATTTAAAATTGGGAATGAAGCTCGGCTTGGGGTTCGGCATGCTGATTCTTATTGCGATCGTACTTGGCGGCATGGCCATTTTCAATATGCAGCAGGTAAGCGGCGCCTCGCAGCGTTTGGCGGAAGAGTATGTTCCTGAGGTATCCATAGCAAACGATCTGGAGCGAGCTTCCATGATGAGCATGTATGCCATGCGCGGCTATGCATACAGCGAGCAGGACAGCTATTGGCAAGAGGCGACAAGCAACCTGAACGAGGTGCAGGAAAATATCGAGAAGGCACAGCAGCACGCGGAAAAATATCCAGAACTCGTTCAATTGAAGAAGGATGTTGAGATTGCCTCGGGGGGGGTTGAAAAATACGTCGGCTTGGCAAACGAAACAAACAGGCTTTTGGCCGCCATGAAAAAAAATCGCGAAGCGATGTTTACGTCGGCAGAAAAGTACATGAAGAATTGCTCCGAATTTCTTGAGTCCCAGAATCAGGCCATGGAGCGCGAGTTGTATCAGGGAGCCTCTGCTGCAAAGCTAGCGGAGCGTCTGAAAAAAATAACGCTGGTCAACGACATCATAGATTTGGGAAACGATGCGCGGGTGAATAACTTCAAGGCACAGGCAACGCGTGACCCGGAAGTCATGCGTTCCGCCATGGCCAATTTTCCGAAAATGGAAGCAAAATTCAAGGCGCTTTCTGCCATTACGCAAAGGGCCGTGAATGTTCAGCAGATTGCAAATACACGCGATGCGGCGAAGGAATATGGAGATGCCATGCAGGCATATCTGGATAATTTTCTGGCAATGCAGGAGTTGAATACATCCCGAAGCGTTGCCGGGGCAGAGGTCCTCAAGGCATCGAAGGGGACTGCCATGGCTGGCGTGAAGGCCACGCAGAACCGTGCCGATGCGGCTGTCACTGCGTTGGGCACAGCTTCTTTCATCATGGTGGTCGGGCTTGCCGTTGCGCTTGTTCTTGGCGTCATTCTCGCCATATTCCTTACGCGCATGATTACCAAACCTGTTTTGGCGGGGGTGGAATTTGCGAAGGCACTTTCCGAGGGTGATCTTACCCAGAC
Source organism: Pseudodesulfovibrio senegalensis (assembly GCF_008830225.1). Classification (NCBI taxonomy): domain Bacteria; kingdom Pseudomonadati; phylum Thermodesulfobacteriota; class Desulfovibrionia; order Desulfovibrionales; family Desulfovibrionaceae; genus Pseudodesulfovibrio; species Pseudodesulfovibrio senegalensis. The sequence goes on along the minus strand of NZ_WAIE01000005.1, from coordinate 25,815 downwards.
TGTAGATGTATATCAAAAGGATGAAATCGGCATGCTGGCCGAGGCGCTGCGGAATATGAACAGGCAATTGACCCAGGTCGTATCCGATGTGCAGTCCGCCACGGACAATGTTGCTGCCGGCAGTGAAGAGCTTTCATCTTCCTCGGAGGCTTTGTCGCAGGGAGCAACGGAACAGGCGGCCTCCATAGAGGAAGTGTCATCCTCGATGGAAGAAATGGCTTCGAACATCAATCAGAACGCAGCCAATGCAAAGGAAACGGACGAGCTGGCCACACAGTCTGCCCGGGATGCCAGAGAGAGTGGTGACGCTGTTGATCAAACCGTTACTGCGATGAACAGCATTGCCGAAAAGATATCCATTGTGGAAGAAATTGCGCGCCAGACCAACCTTTTGGCCCTGAACGCGGCCATTGAGGCGGCAAGGGCAGGAGAGCACGGAAAGGGCTTTGCCGTTGTGGCGGCGGAAGTTCGCAAGCTTGCGGAACGAAGCGGTGCAGCTGCTGCGGAAATCAGCGAACTTTCGAGCAATAGTGTTCAGGTTGCTGAAAAGGCAGGAACAATGCTCAAGGAGTTGGTGCCGAATATTGAAAAGACGGCCAACCTTGTACAGGAAATTGCTTCGGCTAGTGATGAACAGAATACGGGCGCTGGGCAAATCAACCAGGCCATTAACCAGCTTGACTCCGTCATTCAGCAAAACGCTTCCGCTTCCGAGGAAATGGCTTCCACAAGCGAGGAGCTTGCCGGTCAAGGACAGCAGCTCCAACAGACCATGTCCTTCTTTACGGTTTCCGAAAACGGGCACCCGGTTCAAGCCAGGCAGCAGCTCTCAAGGGCTCCTATGGCGGCCCTGCCAAAAGCCAAGAGTGCGGATGAGTCTCAGCCCGAAGCGGGTATGCCGATCGATATGGGTGGTGACGACGATCAGGCTTTTGAGCGGTTCTAAGGAGAAAATCATGACCAAAACATCAGCTCAAGGGCAGTATCTCACGTTTGTGCTTGGCAAGGAGATATTTGCTTTGGATATCAGCAAGGTTCGAGAAGTGCTTGAGATAACGAAGGTTTCTGAAATACCGCGGACTCCGAAATACATGCGGGGTGTTATCAATCTTCGTGGTCATGCGGTTCCTGTCGTGGAAATGCGCACAAAGCTTGGCATGGAGAGAATTGACGATACGGTCGACACCTGCATCATTATTCTTGAAGTATTGCTGGAGGATGAACTTCTGGCTATCGGAGCGCTTGTTGATTCTGTTCGGGAAGTTGTTGAAATGCCCGACAGGGAAATCGAAGCCGCGCCGAAAATGGGTTCTGCGATCAATGCGGATTATATCAAGGGAATGGGACGTCAGGGGGACAACTTTGTTATAATTGTTGATGTTGATTCTGTCTTTTCAAAGAAAGAATTGCAGGTCGCCTCGGAGGTATCCGGTTCTCGGGAAGAAGTTGCCGCATAGAGATGCCGGCACCACGAAGGCGGGGATGGCAGAAATGCTCCCCGCCTTTTTTTATTTCAACATTTTGGCAATGGCTTTTTTGAGTTCATTGAAATCAACAGGCTTTGTCAAATGCATATCCATTCCGGCATCGATGGTCTTGTCGAAGTCTTCAGACATTGCATGGGCGGTGAGGGCTATTATTTTGGTTGTTTTATTCGCCTCGCCAGCCTCTCCTCTTCGAATGGCTGCAGTTGCGTCAAGGCCGTCCATGATTGGCATTTGCAGGTCCATGAAAACCAGGTCGAACGGATGCTTTCTGAGCATTGCCAACGCTTCGGAACCATTTTGTGCGATACATACTGTTGCACCGTTTTTTTCAAGCACCCTCGCCATAGAGATTTGGTTCACATGGTCATCTTCAGCCAAAAGAATCGATACTCCCTCAAGAGACGGGGTTGGTGTTGCAGCCGGTTCTTCACTCTGGAATTCAGTTTTTTGCGGTAGATCGAATTGAATGCAGAAGTGAAAGGTCGAGCCTGCGCCGTCTTTGCTTTCCACAGAAAGTGACCCGCCCATCATGTTGACTATTTTTTTGCAGATGGAAAGCCCAAGCCCAGCCCCCTGATGCCTTCGGGTCATGCTTCCGTCAACCTGTGTGAACGGAGAAAAAAGTTGGGCCAACTTGTCTCCGGGTATTCCTTCACCTGTGTCGGAAACGGAAAAAAGCAGGCGGCATGTCTTTTCAGACAACGGTGACAGCTTGATTACCTCGACGGTTATGACGCCTGAGTTCGTGAATTTGAACGCGTTTCCTATCAGGTTGTTGAGAACCTGATGCAAACGAAGGGAATCGCCAAGTACGAATCGGGGAATCGAAGGCTCAAGATTGCACAGGAGTGCAACGTTGTTTTGCCGGGATGCAATATCAAAGAGCCCACAGGCCTGTTTAACCGTCTTGCGTATGTCGAATGGCTTGCGGTCAAGGCGCATGCTGCCGGCGTCGATTTTGGAAATATCCAAAATGTCAGTGAGAAGATTGTTCAAACGTTTTGAAGCATCCATTGCTGCGCGTGTGTATTCCTGCTGTTCTTGGTCCAGATCTGTTTCCAGAAAAAGTTGGAGCATTCCCATCATCCCGTTGAGCGGCGTGCGTATTTCATGGCTCATGTTGGCAAGAAATTCGGATTTTGCCTTGTTCGCAACTTCTGCCTTTTCCTTGGCTTTGACCAGCTCTTCCTGAGTTTCCATCCGTTCGGTCACATCGTCAAAAATCACGACGATCTTCCCGGAAGGGAGGCTGTATATTCGATTTTCCCGCCACCCTTCCCCGTGGCTGTCATGGTAGTAAAACGGGGGGTGGTATATGAATTGTTCCGTTTTCCAGACCTTGCGCAAGCTTTCCAGCAGGGGAGATTGGGCCATTTGGGGAAATACCTGCAAAAGTGTTTTTCCAATCACCTTTTCTCTTGATATGCCGGTAATTATTTCAGCCATGGGATTGAAGTCTTCAAAAAGAAAGTCGTGCCCATCACCAACCGGGGAATACACGGCCACACCGCTTGCCATGTTTTCGAACATGTTCCTGAATTTGTTTTCACTTTCAGCAAGTTGCTTTTGTACCTGAGTCAGTTCGGTAACGTCTTCTATTTGGGACAGGATGCTTTGTACCTTGCCCGCACCATCCTTGAAGCTCGAATTGTGCCAGCGGCACGAAACAATGGAGCCGTCTTTGGTATAGTTGCGGTTGACGATGGTGTTGTAGTCATCGCTTCCATCATAGAGTTTTGATGTTTTTTTCGAAACAAATTCGCGGTCATCAGCATGAACGAATTCCCAGTCGTTCCAGTTGCGGTTGACAACCTCCTCGGCTTTCCACCCGAAGATCTCATTGCACCGTTTGGACCATTTTGAAATTCGGCCGTCATCATCCCATTCGATCACACCCAGGGGGGAATTGTTTATGTGAGAATTGAGTCGGTCGAGAGTTCGCTGCAACTCGCGTTCGTTGTATATCAGCGTTTGCTCTGCCTTTTTGTGGGATGTAATGTCGCGAACCCATTCCATGAACAATGGCACCTGGCCATCTTCATTCACCAGGGGAAGTACTCGGAGATCCACCCACATGCCATCTGGAAGCTGCATTTCGGTGTGAAAGCTCTTGCCGGTTGCAAGCACATTTCTCGCTTGGCAATCCGGACAGATGGTGTCATGGCCGCGGTATGTTTTGTAGCATTTGGAGCCGAGGGTCCTTCGATCCTTGGGAACATGCCCAAATCCGTTCCAATTGCTGTATACAATGTTGAATTCAGGGTCATGGATTGAAATCATGTCCGGAACGATGTCGAGAAGCCCTTCAAATGTGTTTTTTGCCGTCCGAAGTTCTTCTTCGATCCTTTTCCGTTCCGTTATATCCGTGTGCGCTCCCATCATTCGGGTTGGCAGGCCCTTTTCGTCTCTTGCTACAGCTTTGCCTCGGGAATATATCCATTTGTATTTTCCCGATTTTGACCTCAGGCGGAATTCGATTTCATAGTCATCGCACCTGCCGTGAACGTAATCTGAAAAAGCGGTCTGAAATGCTTTTTTGTCTTCGGGGTGGACGCTTTGTTCGCAGTGACACCCGATGGCCGGAATATCGTTCGGTGTATAGCCGAGCATTTCCGCCCAACGGCGTGAGCATTTGAATTCTCCGGTTTGCAGATTGTAGTCCCATATTCCATCGTTGGTTGAGTCCAGGGTTTTTTGCAGCCGTTCCTGCGTGTCTTTCAATTCGGAAATATCCTGGAAAAAAGCCATCGAACGGTCATCATCAAGCTTCACGGCCTGAAGAAAGACACTTATTATATGCCCCGCCTGGTGTCGAAAACCTCTTTCGCCACGAAAGGAACCGTTCTTTTTCAGATTGTTGAGCGTTTTTTCAATGTCTCTTTGGGATTCACTTTTGTCTATTTCGGAAACATGCAGGCCGACGATGCTTTTTCGGTCATAGCCAAGCATATCAAGTGTTGCCTGATTGACATCGGTAAAACGGCCGTGTGCATCAATGAGAAAAAATCCCGCCGGTGAATGGTTGATATAGGTTGTGTATTTTTTGTAGTTGTCCTGTTCCGCCTGTTCGGCCTTGCGTTGAGCCGAGAGGTCGATACCTGTTTCCCATCCTCTCCATCCCGGCACGGGGCATGTGTGAGAGCCGTCAGTCCATTGAATGATTTTTGTGCTGCCATCTTTGGCGGTCGTTGGAATTTCCACACTCTTGTATGTTGAGCGACAATTGTGTCTTTTTTCGACCCTTTTTTGTGTTTCAGGATCAGGATACAGGAGGTTGGCTGCCTCCGGGTTTCCGATTATTTCTTCGCGAGACCAACCCAGTACCCGTTCACATTCCTTGTTCCAATAGACATAGTTGTTGTCGGCCCCATGCGCATGGATAAGCACGGGCATTTCTTCAACCATGATGCGGAAACGTTCCTGGGCTTCCTGTGTTTCCTGTTCAATCTTGCGTGCACTCGTTATGTCTCGAAATATACAATGAGTCTGCTTGAATGACCCGTCATCGTGTTTTCCTATCTTTCCGTTAAACGATACAAGTATCCTTGACCCGTCCTTTCGTACCAGCTCAAACTCCACCCCCATGATTTCTCCGATGGCTCGAAACCGGGGGAAGTTTGTTTTGAAGTGTTCTTTCCATTCGTTGGGGAGAAAGTCGGAAAAATTTCTACCAATAACTTCTTCGCGGGAGTAGCCAAGGATGTCGAGCCATGTCTGGTTGATTTCCAGAAAATTACCGTTTTCATCAAGAGATTGGTAACCAACGGGGGTTCGTTCGAAAAGCAGCCTGAACCGTTCCGTATCATTGTGTTTTTCGGTTTTTAATCTGGCAAGCTCCTGCTCAAGTCGGTGTATTCGTTTTTGGGCATGTGCAAGGTCGTCCGCCGTGCCCTTTCGAATATTTTTACTCATTTAGCTTCCCGTCCCCTGAGTTTCATGCTTGTGGCAGAATTTGCTTTTGTAACTTATTGAATATACTACGAGCTTTTCACATAAATGTATTATTTTTTTGCATATTCATGAAGGGGAGGTTTTCCGTGGTTTACTGTTTTGAAAATGGTGAATCAGTAATATTTACTGTAGGAATCTGAGCATTGTGGAAATGTCGATGTTCCGAGTTTACTGGGGTGTTGGCAAAGGGGCAGGGGGAGGCGCACTTCCATTATGTGCCGATGGAGAGGGAGGTGTAAGTGAGATTACCCATTATTGGCATCTCGGATGTTCGGCAGCGGGTGTTCTGGGGGGGCAGTAAAGTCTAGAAAAAAGAAAAGCCCTTGATAATCAAGGGCTTTTCTTTGGATGGGGTCGAAAGAATGTCTGGTGGAGGCGGGGGGAATCGAACCCCCGTCCGAGAATGCTCCACACAAGGCGTCTACAGGCTTAGGACAGGAATAAATCTCGCTTTTCGGGTAGCCCCTGCCCAAACAGCCGAAAAGCCAGTTTGCCTATGAGTTTCGCAACATGTGCGGCAAACGGACACATGAAACTAGCCCTATGATGTGTCGATTCAGCCGTCTTATAGGACGTCAGCCGGTGAATCGTGACGATCAAGTCGTCAAGTTGCTAGGCTACCTAGGCAGCCATTGCGTATGCGTAATCATCGTTAGCATTTATTGTGTGGTCGATTTTTACGAGGCCATCGACCAACCTCGACCTGCAACCTTGGCTTCAACCATCCCCGTCGAAACCAGTGCGCCCCCATTTCAAAGAACAATTGCGTGGACAGGACTTATATAAGGTCCATGCGTGTTTTGGCAAGGTGAAAAGAAAAAGGCCTGCATGGGCAGGCCTGATTTTCGTGGTGGTAGCGGGGGAGGGAATTGAACCCCCGACTCTGCGGATATGAGCCGCATGCTCTAACCATCTGAGCTACCCCGCCACTTTTTGTGTCGCCGAAGCGGAAGCCGTAATTAGCTATTCTTTTGAATCATTGCAAGGAAAAAATGGGAATTCTCTCGGATTTTTTTAGTCGGCCCAGAAGAAATATATAAGCGGAGCCACAGCCAGCCTGTACCATGCAAAGGGCTTCAGCGTTGTTTTGCGCAGGATGTACAGAAAGCTTTTGATGGCGAACAACGCGGCTGCATAGGACACGAGAAAACCGATGCCGATGAAGAGCAGGTCGTTGCGGGTCAGCAGGTGGTAGTTTTGGACCATGTCGAAAGTCGTGGCCATTATCATGATGGGAACTGCGGCGATGAAGGAGTATTCCGCTGCAACGGATCGACTTGCGCCGAGAATCATGCCGCCCATGATGGTAGCTGCGGAACGGGAGAAGCCCGGCCACAGGGCCAGACATTGGAAGCAACCTATGCCCAGGGCCTGCATGAGGCTCAGGTGGTCCACGCGATGTGTTTTGCTCGATTTGACGAAATGCTCCACGATCAGGATCATGATTGCGCCAACGGCAAGTGCCAGGGCCACGGTGGATGGGCCGAACAAGGATGTTTTGATGTATTCATGTGTCAAAAGACCCAGCAGTGAAGCCGGGAAACATGTCAGGGCGAGCATGCAAAGGCCGCGAATTCCGGAAAAAGCATGTTTTGGATCGTGCCGGAGCAGGCCTGCGAAGCGGTGGCGATAGAGCTGCACCACGGCCAGTATTGCGCCAAGCTGAATCACGACCTCAAATATTTCGGCCTTGAGACCGGTGAAGCCCAGCAGGTAGCCCACGATGATCAGGTGTCCGGTGCTGGATATGGGAAGGAATTCGGACAGGCCTTCGACTATGCCGAGAATGACGGCGACAAACCATTCTGCCATGAGCTATAACATTCCTTGTGAGTCTAGAGTTGGCTTTTGGGTAGCCCAAGGCGTGTGTTCTTGCAACCCCTTGGAAGCTGATGTATCTCAACCGACACACCGTAGCCAAAAGGAGGCGGCAATGACCACGGTAATGCCACAGAGTGAATTGACCCGAAAGGCCATCAAATGGATTTGCGAGAGCATGGAGAAGTCCGGGGAAGCGCCGCTCAACAAAATGATCGAGCAGGCTGCGGCACGTTTTAACCTGAGTCCGCTTGACGTGGAATTTCTTCAGCGCTTTTTCCGCGAGCAGGGAAAAGGCTGACCAATCATAGTGTGAAAATAGTTCATCGTCAGATATTCCGGGAGCATGCCAAGCTGTTCGGATTGAGTACCGCCAGTTTGCTGGGCCTGATCATCATGGGGCGCATGTTGCAGCTGCGGGAGTTGTTCCTTTCCCAGAACCTGGGATTGTTTGATCTGTTGCAGCTTTTTGTCTACCTGTGTCCTTTCTTCCTGCTCCTGATCATGCCTATCGCCTGCATGCTCAGCGTGTTTCTGACGTTTTTGCGAATGAGTTCGGACAATGAGCACATCGCACTCAAGGCCAACGGCGTGAGCCTGTATCAGTTGTTGCCAGCGCCGCTCGTTTTCGGGTGCTTGTGTACACTGTGCTGCTATTTCATATCGTTTTACGGCTTGTCGTGGGGTATGGACAATTTCAAGCGTACCATCATTGAATATGCCCGCACGCGGTCCAAGATTGCCATTCAGGCCGGGGTGTTCAACAGGGATTTTCCCAAACTGACATTCTATGCGCACAAGGTGGACAGCGAGGCCGGTGAGTTGGAATTCGTGTTTGTGCAGGATTCCACGCTCAAGGATACCACGGTCACGGTTGTTGCTCCATATGGCCGAATCGAGGCCGACGCGGAAAAAGGGGAGATGAGCATTGCCTTTCGCAATGGCAGGATTTTCCGCAAGCATGGCGACGAGCTCAATATTCTCCAATTCGGCACCTACAAGGTCCGGCTGCCTTTGGGCAGGCTGTTGGGCGGCTTCAAATTCGACAAGGACAAGCCAAGCGAAATGTCCATTGGCAGACTGTGGCGGATGCACAGAGATCCACCACAGAAAGTGCTGCATGACGAGGGGTTGCGCCGCAAGGTTGAAACCGAGTTGGTCAAGCGGTGGGCACTGCCGTTCGGCTGTATTGTGCTTGGACTGTTTGCCTTTCCGGTTGCCTGTGCGTTTCGCGGGCTTCGTCAGCAATACGGTCTGTTGCTCTCCATGGGATTGTTTTTGGTTTACTACACCTGTTTCTCCGTGGCCGTGAGCCTTGGTGAGACAGGGGCGTTTTCACCGTATGTCGGATTGTGGATTCCCAATGTCGTATTTCTCGGCGTCGGAGCGGTGGGCGTATATTATGCCAATCAGGAGAAGACTCTGCCCGTGATGACTTTGCTGGCCTACTGGCGGTCATGGAGGGCAGAGTCGTGATGCGTCTTCTCCGTTTCGGCACGCTGGAGCAGTATCTTGTCCGCCAGAATCTGTTTTATATTCTGGTTTGTCTTGCCGTGGGGGCCTGCATTTACCTTTTGTCCGACCTGTTCGACCGACTTGATGACTTCATGGAAGCAGGACTTGGCGTCCAGACCATGCTGTACTATTTCGGAGTCAAGATTCCGGTCATTTTTTCCCAGATTTTTCCGGCCGTGTTTCTGCTTTCCGTGGTCATCCAATTGGGCGTTATGAGCCGCAACCGTGAAGTTGTTGCACTACGGGCGGGCGGTGTCTCCATGAATTGGTTTGTCCGTTTTTTTGTTGTGTACGGCTTTTTGCTGAGTTGTTTCTTGTTTGTTTTTTCCCAGTATGTCGGGGTGTATGGAGAACAGGAAGCCAGCAGAATATGGAAAGAGGACGTTCACAAGAAAGAGATGGATGAAGTTGTCCTGACCAACCTCTGGTTTCGGGACGGACCGTACATCGTGCATGCCGGGACCGCCTTGCCCGCCTTGAGCAGGGCCATGGACGTGACCGTCTATGAATTTGATCTTGATTCCGAGCGGCTCATTCGCATCATCTCCGCGCAAAAGGCTCTGATTGATGAACATGGGTGGGGATTGACCGAAGCACAGGAACTGGATTCCAGATCATTTGTTTCGACCATGCGCAGCACCCAGTTTCTGCCTGTGCGTCAGGGGTTGGACGCATTTCGGGAGGCAGAAAGCAAAAGCAAGCATGGCAGGATGCCCATTTGGGAGCTTTCCGATCTCATCGAAAAGCTCGAGATATCCGGTTCCAACGTGGAAGCCCTGCGTACGGTCTGGCACTCCAAATGGTCATATGCATTTGCCGTGTTGACCATGTCGTTGGTGGCATTGGCCGTGTTCACTTTCCAAGACAATGTCTATGCCGGAATCGGTTTGTCCTTGGTTCTGGTTTTCAGCTATTACGCCCTGTATGTTGTGGGAGTTTCTGCCGGCCAGAAAGGGTTGTTGCCGCCGGTTGCGGCCGCATGGCTGGCCAATGTCGTGTTTTGTGCCGGCGCCGGTGGTCGTCTGTTGTGGGTTGGAAGTCCCACTTTCGAGCGCATGGTGCGGGATTGGTTGGGCATGTTGCCCATTCGGGGACGCGGGGTTTAACCGTTGGCAGATTGGGCCAGAATTTCCCAGAGCTTATCCCTGTTCATTCCGGTTTTGCTTGAAACGACCAGAGGCATATAATCGTACTGGAGCAGATCGCGCCATTGGCGTTGGATGGCGGCCCGCTCCCGCTGCTTGATCTTATCCCCCTTTGTCAGCACCGGGATGACCGGTATGCCCATGTGTTTGAGGTAGGATGTCATCTCAATATCCAGTTTCTGGGGGGACAGGCGCGAGTCCAACAGCACGGCCACAGCCTTGAGCCAGGGATTATTCGTCATGTAGCGTTCAATGAGTTGCCCCCATTTGGCGCGTTCTGCCTTGGAGCACTTTGCATATCCATACCCGGGCAGGTCAACGAGATAAAATTCGTCGGGGTGTACCAGAAAATAGTTGAGGCTGCGTGTTTTTCCCGGGGTAGAGCTTATTTTTGCCAGCTTTTTTCTGCCGCCCAGGCAATTCACCAATGAAGATTTGCCCACGTTGGATCGTCCGGCAAGAGCGACCTGAGAGAGTTCCATGGGCTCAAGCTGGCTGATTTCATAGATTGTTTTGACTATTTCAAGAGTTCGGTTCATAACTGGCTCATTGTTTCCGGGTTGCGGGAAAGGGGAATGTTCTCTTTTTCCGTTGAGGAGTCAAGCCGCATGCATGCAGGAGTTTTTCATGGGCGCGTATACCATACTTGTAGCAAATGGTCCCAATTTGGGCCACTTGGGCGTTCGTCAGCCTGAAATTTACGGTAGCCGGGGCATGGACGACCTGCCGGGCATGGTTGCCTCACTCATGGGAGATCGCGCCGACGGTGTGGCTTTGGAGTTTTTCCAGTCCAATTCGGAAGGCGCTCTGATCGACCGTTTTGAACTGGCCCGGGAGCAGGGCGTGAACGGCATCGCCTTCAATGCCGGTGCGTACACGCATACCAGCTTGGCTTTGGCCGATTGCCTTGCGTGGATAGACGTTCCCTGCGTGGAGGTTCACCTGAGCAATATATGGGCGCGGACCGGCGAGCCGCTCAGGCAGCAGAGCCTCATGGGCAGGCGTTGTGTCGGGGTCATTGCCGGTTTTGGAATTCTGAGTTATGCCTTGGCTGTTCAAGCGCTCGTTGAGCATCTTGAAGCCGAGTGTTGATTGGTAGATTACATTATTTTTCAGATTTGGAGAGAAAATGGTTTCCACGGCTGAATTTAAGAATGGAATGAAAATAGAGATCGACGGCAAGCCCTTTGAGATCATCAAGTCCGAGCACTACAAGCCGGGCAAGGGCGGGGCCATTGTTCGCACCAAGCTCAAGCAGTTGATCACGGGACAGGTCTTGGACAAGACGTTTCGTTCCGGTGAAAAGGTGAAACGGGCCGACGTGTCCATGCAGGACATGCAGTACCTGTACAAGGATGGCTCGGATTTCGTGTTCATGAATCTTGAGAGCTATGACCAGATGTTCGTGCCCGCCGCAAATGTCGGAGAAAAGGGCGGCTACATCAAGGAAGGCGATACCGTGAAGGTCTTGCTGTACAATGGAGAGCTTATCGGCGTGGATCTGCCTGCTTCGGTGGTACTTGAAGTGACCGAAACCGAACCCGGAGTGCAAGGTGATCGCGTGAGCGGCGCAACCAAGCCGGCCACCATGGAAACCGGGTTGAATGCTCTGGTTCCCCTGTTTATCAATCAGGGTGACAAGGTCAAGATTGACACCCGTTCCGGAGACTATCTCGGGCGGGAATAGGCATGATTCCGGCCGGAGTTTCATGTCGTAGAATGAATGAATTGAGGCCGTGAGCGGGTGCTCAGGGCCTTTTTTTACAATCGCAAGGTGGAGAATGGCTCGAAAGGCAACAAAGGAAACAGCTCAGCCCGTGAAACGACACCGCAAGGAGTTGACCGGACTGGCTCTGCTGTTTCTTTCGGTATTTCTTTTTTTGAGCGTTTATTCGTTTGATCCCGGTGATCCCTCATTCAATCAGGCCGTGAGCGGGCACGATGTCCATAACCTTATGGGGGTGGCCGGTTCGCATCTGGCCGGACTCGTGGTACAAGCCTTTGGTGTCGGCGCTGTCGTATGTCCGATTCTTTTTTTGTACTGGGGGTTATCACTTTTTATTCCGCGCCTGCGTATGACCGCCAAGCGCTGGATCGGAGTAGCTGGGCTTTTTCTCAGCCTGCTGGCTTGGGCCTGTCATCCCTGGATTGCCGATGTCCCTCCCAATGCCTACGGATTTGTGGGAGGTGGATTTTTGGGGCGGGAAATCATTTGTCGCCTTACATTGCCGTATCTGCGTCCTGCCGGCGCTTTTTTGTTGTGGCTTTTCGTGACCGTTGCTTGTCTGCAACTTTTTATCGGATTCAGCTGGAGCGGTTTTTTCCTGTTTGTCCAACGTTGCTTGGCCGCAGTGGCCGCTACTATTGTTGGGACTTGGCAGGGATTCATGGCCCGGCGTGAACTCCACAAGGAAAAGCGGGGCATGCGCGAGATGTCGGATGATGATCCGGACGCAGGTCTTGATGCAGATGACTTTCCCCTCACTCTCGGGGAGACTTCCGAATCTGCTGCGCAGAGCGGACAACAACCCGTGGTTGCGGCGGCGCGAGAAAACAGGAAAAAACGCAAGAGCACCAATGCCTCCAAGCCTGCACCTCGCAGGCCCGTCGTGTCCTCTTCTGGTGAGTATCCGGACCTTGCTCTTTTGAGCGAACCGCCTCAACAAGCAGACACCGGACCGAACAAGTCCTTATTGGAACAGAGGGCACAGCGACTTACTGAATGTTTTGCCGATTTCAATATTCAGGGCGAAATTCAACAGGTAATCCCCGGCCCTGTGGTGACCATGTTCGAATACAAGCCTGCCCCGGGAATCAAGGTCAGCAAGATCGAAAATCTGACCGACGACATTGCCATGGCCCTCAAGGCCACCTCCGTGCGTATCGAGGCCCCGATTCCGGGCAAGGACAGCGTGGGGATCGAGATTCCCAACGAGGAACGTCAAGTCGTGTATTTGCATGACGTGTTTCGCTCCAATGCTTTTTCCAAAAGCGCATCGCCTCTTACCTTGGCCATTGGCATGGATATAGAGGGGACCCCGCAGGTTGCTGATCTCGCCAAGATGCCGCATTTGCTGGTTGCGGGCGCGACCGGCGCGGGCAAAAGCGTATGCCTGAACAGTTTTTTGTTGAGCATTCTCTACAAGGCCTCGCCTGACGAGGTGAAGCTGCTTTTGGTGGACCCCAAGCGAATCGAGCTTGCACCGTATGCTTCGCTGCCGCATTTGGTGCACCCTGTGGTGACGGACATGTCTTTGGCCAAGAGTGCTCTTGAGTGGGCGGTTTTTGAAATGGATTGCCGCTATGAAAGCATGGCCAAGCTCGGGGTGCGCAACATCGAGGCATACAACAAGAAGTTGGCGTCGCTGGGTGATGATCGTCCCGAAGGGTTGGAAGCCTTGAAGAACATGCCGTATTTGGTGATCATCATTGATGAGTTGGCCGACCTGATGATGACTGCGGCCAAGGAAGTGGAGATGCACATCGTACGTCTGGCCCAGCTGGCTCGAGCTGCAGGCATTCATCTCATCCTCGCTACCCAGCGACCGAGCGTCGATGTGGTTACCGGGCTGATCAAAGCCAACTTTCCCACGCGCATTTCGTTTTTCGTGACCTCCAAGTTCGACTCCCGCACTATTCTGGATGCCGTTGGTGCCGAACGCCTGCTGGGACGTGGTGATATGCTTTTCAAGCCGAGCGGCGGCAAACTCAAGCGAATGCATGGTGCGTTTGTCGATGAATCCGAAATTGCCGGAGTGGTAAATTTTTGGAATGAACGCACTCCTCAGGAATTCGAACTTGATTTCAGCGATTGGCGCAAGGATGACGGCGGCGGTGTTGCCGGTGTGGGAGGAGCCTCCTCGGACGACCCTGTGTACAACGAGGCGGTACAGTTTGTGCTTACACAGGGAAAGGCCTCCATTTCGTTGATTCAGCGCCGTTTTCGTATCGGTTTCAACCGTGCGGCCCGTTACATTGAGCAAATGGAGCAGGACGGTATGCTCGGTCCTCAGGAAGGTAGCAAGCCCAGAAAAGTCATCAAGCCGGAATAAATGGAGATAATATATGAAAGCCACGTTTTGTTCGTTTTTTTTCGTCACTTTGCTTTGCTTTTCCACCGTGTGCACAGCTGCGGAAGGCGCTCGTTCCGACCTTCCTGATCTCATTCAGAATAAATACAACGAGATGAAGACGTTCCAGGCCGATTTCGTGCAGGAATTGACCAACGTGGCCAGCGGTGCCGTGGATGTGCGCAAGGGAACGATTCGGTTTAGTCAGCCTTCGCTTGTGCGGTGGGAAACCGTTGAGCCGGAAAAGGAAATCCTTGTTTTGGGAAAGGATGTTGCGTGGGATTATTTTGCGGACGAGGATCTTGTCTTCAAGTACCGGGTGGGTGCTTTGCTTGATTCCAAGACCATTCTGCGGTTTCTTTCCGGCAAGGCGAACATCAAGGAAGATTTTTACATCAAGACCGAGTGGGACGGTGCGGACGCCGTGCGCAAAAAATGGGGCAAGGGATACGAAGTTTTGCAGCTTACCCCCAAGCATCCGGAGCCGGGCATGGTGCAGGCGTATATCGGCGTCGAGCCGGATTCCGGGCTTTTGCGGCAGGTCATGATCATTGATTTCTACGGCAACGGCAACGAGATCATGCTTTCCAACGTCCGTCAGGGAGTTGAGCTTGATGACGGGCTTTTCGAGTTCGTTCCGCCCGAGGGAGTGCAGGTCGAGGATAATACCGGCGCGTATTAGGGCACAAGTCCCACAGATTCTTTCAAGTCGTTCAGTTCCTTTTCATCCAGCGTGCGGCACTGGCCGGGCTTCAGTGTGCCCAGCGAAAGAGAGCCTTGCCGTATGCGCTTGAGCCGCAGGATTGTCATGTCCAAGTCCCGGAACATACGTCTAATCTGGCGGTTCACGCCCTGATTCAATGTCATTTCAATCTGTTGTGTTCCCGCTCGTGGCGGGGTGAGGCGAATTTTGACCGGGGCCAGGGTTTCCCCCTCGGCCAGCTTCATGCCTTGTTCCATGACGCTGACGGCCCGGGAAGAGACCGTGCCCCGCACCGTTACCAGATAGATTTTCGGTTGGTGCCATTTGGGGTGCGTCAGCCGGTGGCAAAGTTCGCCGTCCGTGGTCAGCAAGAGCAGCCCTTCGGAAAAGAAATCCAGCCGTCCCACCGGGAACAGGCGCGCCGTGCGGTATTCGCGCGGCAGCAAAGCCATAACGGTTTTCCTTCCTTGCGGGTCTTTGACCGTGGTCACAACCTGTGTGGGCTTGTTCATCATGATTGTGACCTGATTGCCGGAATTACGCGGCTGTTGGACCGGTTTTCCGTCCAGCAGCACGGTGTCTTGTGCGGGATCGACCTGTTCCCCCGGTGATTCTGCCGGGATGTCGTTGATTGCAACCCGGCCGTCAAAGACCATCGTGTCCGCACCCCGGCGGGAGGCCACGCCGCATTGGGCCAGGAATTTGTTGAGACGTATCGTTTTTTTATCGTTGTCCATCAGCTGCTCATATGCGTATTACTTTGTCTGCCAGTTCGAGGCTTGTGACCACGTCAAGCATGTTGGTTGTTTCGCCAACACGTTTTTGACTGAGAATGCCGAAGAATTCAAGACAAGTTCCGCATACGAGAATGGAAACGCCGTCACTTTCCATTTTTTGCAGCTGCTCAAGAGCCGGACTTCCTTCCACGGCAAGGTGCACGGCTCCGTTCACCAGTATGATGCGCCAGAGTTTTTCTCCCAGCTCCGGAAGGGTGGCAAGAAAATTCAGCATCAGCTTTTGGCCAAGTTCACTGTCTCCGGTTCCCATTTCGTCTGCGGTGATGAAAACGCATACCGGATACTCGCCCGTGCTGCTTGCGTTTTGTACCGGTGCGGCAGGGGATTGTGCGGGCTTGTTGGCCCCCTGTTTTTTTTGGGCGGTGACCACGAATTCATTGCCGTCAGGCGCGGACGTGACAGTGTAACCCGCAGACGTCAGGTAACGGCTGGTGTTTTCCCGAGCCGGATCGTTGTCAACATGAACGACGATTGTTTCCGGTGCGGATTCTTCCACGGTCCTTTTGCATTGCAGAACGGGCTGGGGGCAGGGGAGTCCTTGGCATTGGAGTGTGACTTCAGACATGTACATATCCTTTTATGTTGTGGTCCTGAATTGTTCGGGGTGTGTATAGAAAATTCATATCCGAACAGTGCGTGTTCGTCTATGGGTGTGAGGGTTGCCGAATGTTTCGTATGTCAGTAGAAGGAGCGAACAGGATCGGGACAATATCACATGAAAATTCCTATTGATATTCTCAAATTCAGTTCCTTGTTCACCCATGTGTTCAAGGCGTGGGTCGCATCCATCCGTTTTGAGGATCAGGGCGGGTACGCAACGATTAGGGAATTGATCGAAGCGGGAAAACCTGTTGTCCTGTGCCTCTGGCATGAGGAGCTTTTCGCCCTGACCGGCTATGGATACCGTGAAGGATGCAGGGCCGTGACCGTCGTAAGCCAGAGCAAGGACGGCGAACTTCTGTCTAACGTCTTGGAACGGCTTGGCTATGCCACTGCGCGCGGCTCAAGTTCGCGCGGCGGCGTGCGTGCCCTGTTGCAGGCCAAGCGCATCATGGAGCGGGAGGGGCGGGCCGCTGTTTTTACTGTGGACGGTCCCCGTGGCCCACGGCAACAGCCCAAGGATGGCCCTGTTTTTCTTGCTCATCGGGCCGAGGCATATATTATTCCTATACGTGCCATTCCGTCGAAGAAATTCATATTTGAAAAGGCATGGGATCGTTTTCAGGCTCCATGGCCTTTTTGCACATGTCGAGTTCATGTCGGTGAACCTTACATGGTCATGCATGATAAATTAACAGATGAAGTTTTGGCTATGGAGCGCGAGCGTCTGCGTGAGGCCTTGATGGGTTTGGGACCGGAGGTCAGTGAGTGACAGCGTGTCTGTTTTTGCAGGCATGGGCATAAAAAAGCATTTCGTGTGCCATGGAATGAATCCCATGGTAGAAAGCAAAAAATTGAATAAGTTTTTGCAAGTAGAATCTTTGCGTTACGCCTTCCTTGCGTAGTTTCTTGAGTACATTTTCCGTTTGTTCAAGGGCTATTTTTAATTGCACCGCATCCGGGCATTCGCCTTGTCCCACAGCCTGCATGGCTTCCATGGTAACGGCTGCCAGGGTTTTCAGTTCCTGCTCCATCAGGATTTCGTACCCTTTGCCTTCTACATTATTCAGGGTGTGCAACATGCTGCGCAAGTGTTCCGAACATTTTTCAAGAGTCTGCATTTTGCGGCTGAGAAGGGTCATGTCTTCGTGGTAGAGGAGCTGTTCGTGGCTGCGAACCTTGCGAAAAAGTTCCTTGTCACTTGCGATGGACGCGTTGAATGATTCCAACAGGTCATCTGGAACTCCTTTTTGCAGGGAAAGAAATGCTTCCAGAAGATCATGATAAAGGATGGCGCCTGTTTTGAAATGGTTTTCCAGCCGTTGTTTGAGCGCTGTTCCGGCACGCATGGGCCACAGCAGGATGCTGACCAGAAAAGCGCTGATGACGCCGACACCGATTTCGAGAACCCGCAATAGTCCGAAAAGGACCCTGTCCGGTTGTCCTATGCTGGCAAGTACGACAATGGTTACCGTGATGGCTGCCATGCGGTAGCGGATATTGAATCGTGTCATGTAGGCGCAGAAAGCCACGGAACAGAACAGGGCGGCCATGGTCATGGCCGGTGTTTCGGGAAAGGCGAGAATGCTGACTATGCCGATGACGGCGCCGACCGCAGTACCGGAAAAGCGATACCAGCACATGCGGATGGAGTCGGCAACATTAACCTGCATGACAATGACAGCCGAAAGTGCGGCCCAGTATCCGTAGTTCAGTGTCAAGAGATTGGCCAGTGCATAGGCCAACATGGCTGCCAGGCCGGTTTTTACGCCGTGGCGAATGTGGGCGGAATTTGTTTCCGGGTTGAGGAATGTCATGCGCTTCAATTTGTTGCGGGTTAAAAACACGTAGGGTTGCTACTCCTATTATTCACGAAAATAAAGAAAAAAGGAAAAGCGGAAAGAGAGGAGGAGGGATGGGGGCCGGTATGCACCGGCCCCGAGATTCATAACGAATTATTCGGTTCAGACTTTTTTGCGAGCAGTGCCTTCCTTGTAAAAAGGCAGTGCTGTCTTTTGGGCCGGGAGTTCGGTGCGTGCCGTTTTGATGATGAAAGCGTCGTTGTTTTCAGCCTCGGTCTTCACATAGGCCAGAGCCGCACAGTGGCCAAGGGTCGGGCAGAATGAACCGCTGGTGACGAATCCGATTTTCTTGCTGCCGTCCGCCGTATAGACTTCGTCATGATGGCGTGCGGTCCGCCTTCCCTCAATGGTGAGCGGAAGCAGCTTTTCCCTTGTGTGCTCCAAGCCGTCCTTGCCGATGTAGTCGGTCTCCTTTTTCAGGAAAAAGCCTGCGTTGGCTTCAACCGGGGTGTGGTCCGTGTCCAGGTCCTGTCCGTACAGCGGATAGCCCGCTTCAAGGCGAAGCGTGTCCCGTGCGCCCAGTCCCACCGGCTCCACACGGGGATCCTTGATAAGCGCTTCCCATGTTTCCACGGCTTTTTCCGCCGGGAGGTACAGTTCATAGCCCAGCTCGCCCGTATAGCCGGTCCTGCTGACGATGAGCTGGAAACCGTTCCATTCGGTCTCTTCGAAGTTAAAATATTTGAGGTGGTTGTTATCCCTTCCCATGACGTCGTTCAAAACGTCGAGGCTTTCGGGGCCTTGCACATCTATCTTTGCGATGCCGTCGCTGACGTCGTCAAAGGTCAGGTCTCCGGGAAGGTGTTTGGAAATCCAGTTGAAATCGTTTTCCCTGCATGCTCCGTTGACCACCAGCATGTAGCTGTCCTCGGCAAGGCAGTAGATGATCAGGTCGTCCAATATGCCTCCGGATTTGTTGAGCATGAATCCGTATCGGCATTTTCCTGGAGCAAGAGTTTCCAGGTCGTGGGTGACGATCTTGTTGAGCGCGTTGCGTGCGCCCTGTCCCGAGAGCCTGAATTCCCCCATGTGGCTGATGTCGAAAATCCCGGCCTTGGAGCGTGTGTGTTTGTGTTCGACCATAATGCCTTTGTACTGGACCGGCATGTCGAATCCTGCAAAAGGGGCCATCTTGGCTCCGTTGTCTCTATGCCATTGGGTGAGCGGGGTGCTGGAAAGATTTTCCACGCTTCCTCCTTGGGTGGTGCGGGGAGTTAATAATGGTGCAGGTTTTGTGAGGCCATGGTTGTTGTCCGCGATTTGCGGATGGACTTGAATTCGTCCAGCAGGGCCACAAGTCTGCCGTAGTATTTTTTGACGTTACGTCCGTATTCCGTGAGGTTCTCGTCTTTTTTGTCAATGTAGTTTTTGCGCAGATAGCTGTCCGAGACGACATCGTCTCCAATGACAAGGACTTTTGCGACTACCCTGTCAAAATAGTTTACGATCTCATACTTGAGTTCTCCAAGAATTTCGGTCATGAGCTCAAGCATTTTGAGGTAGGATATTTTTTCGCACTTGTACACCCTCTGCCTGAGCTCCTCAAGCGTGCGAACTTTTCTTGACTGCTGTATTTGGCTGTACTTGTTCCAGACTTCCTTGTGGAGATCTGCATGTTCGTTGAAGATGTCCCAGTTTTCTGGCGTCAAGAGATAGCCGTCAAGCACTTTGACCACTTGTGCATAAAATTCATCCGAATAATCGACAAGTCGATGGGTGTGCTTGGACAACCATGAATAGAGAAATTTGAGCCGTTTGTCGTGAGAATCCGTGTTGCGAATGATTTCACGGCGTTTGTAGGTAATTGTTCCGCGCAACTCGCCGCGAACAATGTCGTTGAGGCGGTAGATCATGTTTTGGGCATTCTGAATGATATTCAGGTGGTCAAGGACCCGTCCGGTAATGGGATGGATGATCTCCTGCCTGAGAACAGAAAGGGCACGGTCTTCGCGGACGTTTTTCGGGCTGTATTGGTGTTGTTGGTAGATAACGCGAAGGATGCATATGTTATTCTGGCGATCAATGAGGAAGCCCTGATCGTCAAGCAGCTCGATGGTTTCCGTCTGTTTGGGATTGACCGCTACCAGCGCTATCTTTTCAACTTGCGGAAATTGATGTGTTTTTTTTCGGTCGTCCCTTGTGTACAAGGTCGTGATGGTTCTGTCGCTTTGTCCGAGCACGCGAACCATGAATCTTTCACCCATGCGCTGAAGGCGCCGAGCGAACAGAGACGCGGACGTCCTACGCTCGGAAACAATGGGAAAACCATGCAGCTCCATCAAGAATTGATAAACAAAGAGGCGATTGCATTCATACATGAAGTTGTCGCCGGGTTTGAATTTTCCGATTTTCAGGCCGAATTGTTTGAGCTCGCTGTCCAGATTTGAAGGAAGTGAGGCGTAAATACCGGCAAGGCTGAAATGACCGGCGCTGTCGTGGGAAAGGATGTGCGCCCGTTCTAATTGCAGGAGGAATTTGAGGAGGTTGTCGTAGCTTTCGAGGCCGCAAATATCTCTTTCGCCGAATTCTTCGAGAAAATCCTGATGGCTGCGTTTGGGCAATCGACTTTGAAAAGTACGCAGGTTGGCCGCGAAAACGGATGACTCCAACAGGCAGGCCTCGGAGTCTATATCTGCGTGCTGCCAGTCGAACAACGTATGCAGGGCATCGAACTGAAAAATTTCACGGAATGCGTTCAGCGGGCGTTCGAAAGCGACCATGCTGAATCCGGGCAGTTTTTTGTATTCGTAGAGGTCGATTTCAAAGGACGGCAAGAGTTCCCTGGCTTCAACAACAGGGTAGTCTTCGTTTTCGAAATAGGGCTTGAGCAGACAATGCTTTATGTGCAGCCAATCAAGAAACTGCTTCAATTCCTTGATGGAATGAAGCTCAAGGGGCTGTTTTTCTCGCGCACTGGATTCATCGAAGTATCCTGGCGCATCGGTGAAGGCGTTTTCCCACATTGATCTGATCCCGGATGATCGGGTGATGAGCCGAAGGCTGTTTTTGAGGCTCAACCCCCTGTTAATTGTGTAATTATATATTGATAAAAGGCGATTGACAATTGTTTTCGCCGACCATGGGATGAAAAATGCACAATCGTTGCAAGCGGGCAGGTATGGTGTTGTTTTGATTTTGTATCTTTTATTTAATAATCGATTTGAATTATTGACAGATTCTTTGGGCGGGTCTATTATATCTTATCTTGTGGAACGGTATTTCTTTCGAGATTTTGCAGAGGTGAGCGAGGATGAAGAAAAAGGACCAGTGCCCGCGGGCCAAGATAAACGAACAGTTTTGCAACTGTACATACCCTTGTGACCGTCATGGTTTGTGTTGTGAGTGTCTGCACTACCATAGGCAGCGAAACGAGTTGCCCGCATGCTATTTTACGGCAGAGGAAGAAAAGATGTATAACCGCAGCATCGAATTTTTCATTCAACGTCGATCCGAAAAATAGTTTTCGTAAAAAGAGGGGGGCTTGAGCCCCCCTCTTTTTTTATGAGGAAGTTTATGGAATTTGAAGCATCGTTTCTTGACCAGGTGGTGCAGGCTGTTTGTGAAGCAGGGCGGATCATTGTGCAAAACAATGATAAGCCGAGGTCGATACGTTATAAGGGACGCAACGATCTCGTCACGGATACGGACATTGCCGTGGAGGAGGATCTGAAGGCTCGTCTTTCCCGGCTGTTGCCCGAATCTTCCTTTTTGGCCGAAGAGACTTCTGGCTCAGCCTTTCTTGGTGATTTGACTTGGGTTATCGATCCTGTGGACGGAACCACCAATTTTGCTCACGGGCTGCCCATGGTGGCAACCTCGGTGGGTCTCTGGAGCAAGGGGCAGATTGTGCTGGGGGTTGTGAACCTGCCGCTGCTTGGTGAAGTTTTCAGTGCTGCGTTGGGTAAAGGGGCGTGGATGAACGGAGAGTCCATTCGGGTTTCGGAAACCAGGGATTTGGATCAGGCCTTGATTGCCACGGGGTTCCCCTACGCCATAGAGGAAAATATCGATGAAGTGCTCGCGCAGCTCCGAGCTGTGCTTCCGGCCACGCGTGGCGTTCGTCGGCCTGGTGCCGCCGCACTGGACTTGGCCTATGTCGCCTGTGGGCGTTATGACGGTTTTTATGAACGGGGACTGAATTCTTGGGATACCAGTGCGGGAGTGTTGCTGGTGGGGGAGGCCGGAGGGAACGTTTCCCGTTATGACGGAAGCCCCTATGCTTTGGGGGATGCCGATATCATGGCCTCAAACGGTCATGTGCATGCTGGGCTGCAGGAGTTGGTTGCCAGAGGTGTGTCCTGATCTTCAGAGGATGTTTGTCAGTCCAGCTTCCCATAAGGTGACAAGCCCAGGGGTCAATAATTCTCGAAACTCCTTGATGAGACAGGTTAGTTCCTCGTTGGAATAGTAATAACCGTCCTGCACTTTTTTGGGGTTTGGCGTGGGGCATTGCGCAATGCGCGATGCCATGAATACTGAAACGAATTCATGTCCGGTATCAGGGCATGCTACGAGTTCCTTGATCAGTTGCAGGCGGTCCACCTTCAGGCGGAGCACTTCCCACAATTCACGCGTGGCTGCCTCAAGGGCTGACTCCCCGACATGGACATGGCCCCGTACGGAAACATCCCATCGACCCGGATAGATGTTTTTTTTATCACTTCTTTTTTGCAGAAAAAGTTTATTTTCCGAATTGTATACAAGTACTTGAATTGAACGGTGTGGCAAAAGCTGTCTGTGCGCCTCCTCCACGGAAACGGCAGCAATAGGCCTGTTGGCTCGGTCCATGACTTCGAGCAGGGGCGAAGCTTCCGTTTCTGGTTTTTCCGTTGGTTTGCCTTGTTTCATGATTTTGTCCCCCCAAAATCTTTGCCTCTACGGCAAAGTCCGTATACACTGAACAGCGTTGATTTTCCAGAACTAACCGATTGCACGATGAATACTGATCCCAAAATAGGCACTTTTGAGAATCTCGGGCCGGAGAGTGTTCGGGAGGTCATGGAGATTGAGCGGGCCTGCTTTGCCTACCATTGGACCGAGGAGCAATTTTTGCTTGGTCTTGAGCGCGGAGCCTATTTCATTGTAGGGTGGCGATGTCATGGTGTGCTTGTAGCTTATCTGGCTTTCTCCATGATTGCGGATGAAATGGAAATCTTGAACCTTGCGGTGTTGCCGGAATTCAGACGCAGAGGCATTGCCAGGCGTTTATTGGATGCTGTTCTGCATATCAGCCGTCGAAGAGGAATGAAAAAGGGCTTTCTTGACGTCAAGGAGAGCAACATTCCGGCAATTTCCCTGTACGAGGATTACGGTTTTGTGCAGGTAGGCAGGCGAAAGCGCTATTATCCGGATACCAAGGAAGACGCATTGCTATATGCTCTCGATTTTGATTGATATCTGGAGTGGTGAACATGCAAAAGGAGTTTCACGGTGAATATGAAATCTATTGATCAGCTTGATATTGCAGGAAAGAAGCTGCTTTTCCGGGTTGATTATAACGTACCTCTTGATGGCGATATCATTACTGATGACAACAGGATTCGCGCCAGCATTCCCACCTTGCGGTATGCGTTGGATAACGATGCGGCAGTCATTGTGTGTGCCCACCTGGGCAAGCCCAAGGGCAAGGTTTGTCCGGAATTGTCGTTGGCTCCGGTTGCCAGAAGGTTGGGCGAGTTGTTGGGGGTGTCCGTAGCTCTTGCTCCGGACTGCATAGGTCCGGAGGTGGTCAGCCTTGCCGCAGAATTGCAGGGCGGTCAGGTCCTGATGCTTGAAAATTTGCGTTTTCATGCTCAAGAACAGGGAAAAACCAAGGCTGACAGAGGGGATTTCGGAAAACAATTGGCTGAACTGGCTGATGTTTACGTGAATGACGCCTTCGGGGTGGCTCACCGCGCCAATGCATCGGTTGTGGATATCCCGGAATACGCCCCTGATTGCTGTGCCGGCTTTTTGCTGAAGAAGGAATGGGAGTATTTGGGCGAAGCGCTCAAGAATCCCGGTCGCCCTTATGTGGCCGTTTCCGGTGGAGCCAAGGTGTCCAGCAAGCTTGGAGTTTTGAACAATTTGTTGGGCAAGGTTGATCACATCATTATCGGTGGAGCCATGGCCAATACATTCGTGGCAGCCCAAGGGCATGGGGTCGGCAATTCTTTGTATGAAAAAGACCTGATGGAAGAGGCTGTAGCCATTATGGAAAAAGCGGAAAGCATTGGGTCCAAGCTGCATCTCCCTGTGGATTTCGTCTATGCCGACAGCATTGAGTCCGACAGTGCTTCCGGTATGTGTACGGCATCGGCCATACCAGACGATGCCGTGTTGCTGGACATAGGCCCTGAAAGCATCAAGGCTTTTTGCAAAGTGATTGATTCCGCCAAGACCGTTATGTGGAACGGTCCTATGGGCTTTTTCGAGAAAGAGGCCTTTGCCGAAGGTTCGCTGGCATTGTGTCGGGCCATGGCCGCCAAGGATGATGCCTTGACCATTGTGGGAGGGGGTGACACGGACGCAGTAGTGCATCGGGCGTCTCTTGAAGATCGGTTCAGTTTCATTTCCACGGGAGGCGGTTCTTTTCTCGAGTTTATCGAAGGCAAGGAGCTTCCGGCCTTCACTGCCTTAAAGGAGTGCTTGAAAAAATGAAGAAATTAATGGCAGCCAACTGGAAAATGTACAAAACAAGGGCTGAAGCCGAACAGACGGCCAAAGAGCTTGTTCGTCTTGTCGGTTCACTTCCTGAAGATCGTGAAGTTCTTGTTTTTCCTCCGTTTACATCGATCGATGTCGTGACCTCGGTTTTTGAGGGGCATGCCGGATTTTTTGTGGGCGGACAGGATTTCTATACCGAGCAGGAGGGGGCATTTACCGGAGAAATAGCACCGTCCATGCTTGTTGATTGCGGTGCACGGTACGGCTTGGCAGGGCATTCCGAGCGTCGCCACGTGTTGGGGGAAACTGATGTATTTGTTGGAGATAAGACCGCATTTGGCCTTGCTTCTGGCCTCAAGGTGGTTTTGTGCGTCGGAGAACTGCTCGAAGAGCGTAAGGCTGACAAGGTCCAAGAAGTGTTGTCCCGTCAGATTCGGGCTGGCCTCAAGGGCGTGCCTCATGACGTTGATCCCGCCTCTTTGGCTGTGGCTTACGAACCTGTCTGGGCCATTGGCACAGGAGAAGTGGCTGGTTCTGATGAGATCAAGGATGCCCATGCAATATGCCGAAATGAACTGATTGAGCTGTTTGGTGATAAGGGTAATGATATCAGGATATTGTATGGAGGAAGTGTGAAGCCTGACAATTGCTCCGGGATTATTTCCCTTGACAATGTCGACGGTGTGTTGGTAGGAGGCGCGAGCTTACAGGGCGAAAGTTTCAGCAAGATCGTTCTGGCTTGAGCCGAACATTATAAATTCAGGAAGTATATAGGGATTTTTTGTGGAAACTCTTATTATTACAATACATGTACTGGCGTGCGTTTTTCTTGTCGCGGTAATTCTGCTCCAATCCGGCCATGAAGGTATGGGAGTGATCTTCGGCGGCGGTAGCAGCACCATGTTCGGTAGCACCGGAGCCGGTGGTTTGCTTGTGAAGGTTACCGCTGGTTTGGCTGTAGTTTTTCTCATTACTTCGTTGACTTATAACGTACTTACAGGCAATAAGGTTTCCGGCGGCGAATCGCTCATGCTTTCCAAGCCTGAGACTGCAGCTCCTGCTCCCGAGGCGGCCAAGAAGCCGGGTGTCACGTTTACAGACACCGAGCAGGAAAAGAAGTCCGAATAAATCGTTCTCAGATATCTCGCCGAGGTGGTGGAATTGGTAGACACGCTGTCTTGAGGGGGCAGTGGGAGAAATCCCGTGGGGGTTCGAGTCCCCC